>CAYRLT010000494.1:0-5256 GCA_964425095.1 uncultured Luteolibacter sp. | reverse complement strand
AAACGCCATTGCCACCTTCCCGGATTATCCAGCGGAAATTCGCGCCCCAATCGGCACCATCGCCGGAGTCTCGGCATTCCAAGTCCACTTCGGCAGCCAAGCGGTCCTGACGCCCGGAGATGAACCGGACGCTCTGATCGCCATGAACCCGGCAGCTCTCGCCGTGCATCTCTACGACCTCGTGGAAGGCGGCCTGCTGATCGTCAATTCCGCCGCCTTCACCCCGGAAAACCTCGCTATGGCCGGTTTCTCGACCAATCCGCTCGACGATCCCGCGCTCAAGAAAAAATACGACGTCATGGCGATCGACATCAGCGGCCTTGCCGTGGAGTCGCTCAAAGAAAGCTCGCTCACCATGCGTGACAAGCTGCGCACCAAGAATTTCTTCGCCCTCGGCTTCACCTACTGGGTCTATGGCAGACCTCTCGAACCGACGATCGAATACATCAATAACAAATGGGCGGTCAAAGCTCCGGACTTGGCAGAAGCCAACATCCGCGTTCTGAAAGCCGGTTATTTCCTCGGTGAAACCACCGAAGTCACCCGCAACCGCTACATGGTAGCCCGCGCGGAAGTCGAGCCCGGCACTTACCGGAAGATCTCCGGAAACGAAGCCATCGCCCTCGGTTTGATCGCCGGAGCGAAAAAAGCCGGCCGTGACCTGTTGTTCTCCGGCTACCCGATCACCCCGGCATCTTCGATTCTCGAGGCGCTCGCCGGATTCAAACATTTCGGGATCAAAACCGTTCAAGCCGAGGATGAAATCGCCGCCATCGGCGTCGCCATCGGTGCCAGCTTCGCCGGACAAATTGGCGTCACCGGCACCAGCGGTCCCGGCATGTGCTTGAAAAGCGAGTTTATCGGACTCGCCATTTCCACCGAACTCCCGCTTGTCATTGTCAACGTCCAACGCGGCGGCCCAAGCACCGGCCTCCCCACCAAGACCGAACAATCCGACCTGCTGGAAGCCTTCTACGGCCGCCACGGCGAAAGCCCGCTGCCGATCGTCGCCGCAAACTCGCCGTCGGATTGTTTCCGCGCCGCCTACGAAGCCGTCCGCATCGCACTCACCTTCTCGACGCCGGTGATCCTGCTCAGCGATGGTTATCTAGCCAATGGCTCGGAGCCATGGAAAATCCCGAGCGAAGACAGCCTCCGGGAAATCCACAAGCCCTTCGCCGATCCATCGCAACCCTACGTCGCCTTCGCCCGCGATCCGGAAACCCTCACCCGCACCCAGGCCATCCCCGGCCAACCGGGACTCGAACACCGCCTCGGCGGACTCGAAAAGGACACCAAGGGCAGCATCAGCTACGACTCCGCCAACCACGAGGAAATGACCCGCCTCCGCGCTGCCAAAGTCGAGGCCGTCGCCAAAATCATCCCGCCTCTCCACGTCACCGGTGAGAATAAGGGAAAATTGTTAGTCCTCGGTTGGGGCGGCACTCACGGTGCCATCACCTCCGCCGTGCAATCCCTCGTCGCCGAAGGATTCGAGGTCAGCAGCACCAACCTGCGCTACCTCAATCCGATGCCGTCCGACCTCGGCGAACTCATCAAAGGCTTCGACCAAGTCCTCATCCCGGAACTCAACTCCGGCCAATTATCACTCCTCATCCGCGCCAAATTCCTCGTGGATGCCATTTCCATGACCAAAATCCAAGGTCGCCCATTCAAAGTCAGCGAAATCCGCGAACGCATCCTGCAACTCATCACCGCCTAACACCCATGGCCACAGAAATTCAAAACCTGCCCGACGTTCCGGGCCTCACACGCAAGGACTTCGTCACTTCTAACGATGTTCGCTGGTGCCCCGGTTGCGGCGATTACGCCATCCTCAACTCGCTCCAACGCACGTTGCCAGAACTCGGCATTCCCCGCGAAAACTTCGTGATCATTTCCGGCATCGGTTGCTCCAGCCGATTCCCGTATTACATGAACACCTACGGGTTTCACACCATCCACGGCCGCGCCCCTACCGTCGCCACCGGCGTAAAAGTCGCCAATCCCGATCTCTCGGTCTGGATCGTCACCGGCGATGGCGATGGCCTCAGCATCGGCGGAAACCACTTGCTCCACCTCCTGCGGCGCAACCTGAACGTGACCGTCCTGTTATTCAACAACCGGATTTACGGCCTCACCAAAGGTCAATACAGCCCGACCTCACCGGAAGGCACCAAGACCAAAACCACGCCCGGCGGCTCGATCGACCACCCGATCAACCCTTTGCTATTCGCACTCGGTGCCGAAGCCACCTTCATCGCCCGCACCATCGATAACAACCCGAAGCACATGACGGAAACCTTCAAGGCCGCCCATGAGCACCAAGGCGTCTCGTTCGTGGAAATCCTTCAAAACTGCGTCATCTTCAACGACGCCGCATGGGATCCGATTTACTCCAAAGAAACGCGCGACCACCAACTCCTCCGCCTCGAAGCCGGCAAACCCTTGCTCTTTGGCAAAAACCTGGAAAAAGGCATCCGCCTCAACGGCCTCGTGCCTGAAGTCATCGATGCCGCGTCTGCCGCTCCCGGAGAAATCCTCATCCACCAACCGGACCACACGAGCCCGCTTTATTCGCAACTCATCGCCTCCATGGGCCTCCCGGATTTCCCCACTCCCATCGGCGTGATCCGCAGCATCGAACGCCCCACCTACGAATCACTAGTCCAACGCCAAGTCGAAGATGCTAAAGCCAAAAAAGGCACCGGCAGCTGGAAAGAACTGCTCCATGGCAGCTCCACTTGGACCGTGGAATAATTTAACCACAGGTGGGCCCGCAGGGATTTGAACCCTGGACCAAGGGATTATGAGTCCCCTGCTCTAACCGCTGAGCTACAGGCCCCAGTAGGGATTTTTCGTGCTTTTGTGTTGTTTGTCACCCCGGAGTGCATACCGACCGGGAACAAAAAACACAAAACCTTCGAACAAATGACAACCACTCGGCAAACCGACCGCAAAACCACCCGCTTGGGGCGATCGAAGCCGGAATACCCGTTTCGTCACGCGACGGACGTATATTGGGATCGGCTGAAGGTCAATGGGAAGTCGAAGGAACCAACTGATCCCGAATCTGGGACTGTGCGTGCGTGAACGCTTGATGAGGCACTAGCGCGGAAGGGTGCTTTGAGGCGGGATGGTTTGCTGTTTGGTGGCTTGCCAGGATTCTTCCATGCGGTCCGGGCTTGCGGAGATGAGGTCGAGGCCGCTTTGGAGGAGATCGAGCTCCATGGCGGCGAAGCGTTGCTCGAACTTGGTGTTGGCCGCGGCCATGAGGATTTCCGGGTCGATTTTTCGAAAACGAGCAAGGTTGACGATGGAGAATAAGAGATCGCCGAGTTCTTCGTCGGCGGCAGCGGAATCGCCTTGTTGGATTGCGGATTCGAGTTCGTCGAGCTCCTCGCGGATTTTGGCGAGCACGCCGGATTGGTCGGGCCAATCGAAGCCGACTTTGGAGGCTTTGTGTTGGAGTTTTGCACCACGCAGCAAGGCGGGAAGCCCTTTGCCGACGGAGTGGAGGTAAGGTTTCGCTTCGTCGCCTTTCTCACCGCGTTTGATTTCATCCCATTGTTGGAGGACGGCATCGGGGGTGGCGGCATCGCTGAGTGCGAAGACATGCGGGTGGCGACGCACGAGTTTTTCGCTGATGCCACGGGCCACATCGTCGAGATTAAATCGTCCGGCTTCCTCGGCGAGTTCGCTGTGGAAAATCACCTGCAGAAGTAGATCGCCGAGTTCTTCCTTGAGGTGGTCGTGATCGCCGCGCTGGATGGTGTCGATGGTTTCGTAGGCTTCCTCGATGAGATTTGGGATCAGGGAGGCGTGGGTTTGTTCGGCATCCCAAGGGCAGCCGCCGGGTGCGCGCAGGCGGTGCATGATCGCACGCAGACGGGCGAGTTGCTGCGAGGCATCCGGGGAGTCAATCATTTCAGAGTCATTCATAAGTCGGAGTTTTGGCGTTCGGCGGCTTGGCGGAGGAGTTCGCGTTCGTCATCGGTGAGGCTTTGAAACCCCTCGCGGGAAACTTTATCGAGGATCTGATCGACCGCGGAATCTTCGTCCATGCGGATGCGAGTGCGCGGCCTCAATTTGGATTCGGATGCCGGGTGGGCAGCATGGGGGCGGAAGATTTTCATTCCTGGATGCAAGCCGAGCAGGAATGGGTAACGGACGAGGATGAATCCGAGTATTGCCCCGCCGAGGTGGCCGGCTTCGCCGCCTTCGTTGCCGCCGAGTTTGAGTAGAATTGCGCCGATGGAAATGACTAGCAGGGCGATGGCGAGTTGGCGCATCGAGAGTTCGATGGGCGGAAAAAGCAGGGCGACCCGGAGGTCAGGCGCGACGACGGCGACTCCGATGAAGATGCCATAAATTCCTGCCGAAGCGCCGATCATGCCGGATTCCATCCCGCCGGGCAAGATTCCGAGAAACATCAGCAAGGTGAAAAACACCGCGCCCGCGCAGCCGCAGAGCAGATAAAAAATCAGGAATATTTTCGAGCCCCACCAGCGTTCCATCCAGGGGCCGAAAAAGTAGAGGCCCATCGAGTTGAATAATAGGTGGCCGAGGCTGCCGTGGAGAAATTGAAAAGTAACGAACTGCCAGAATTGATATTCAAATATGGCAGATTCGATCGTGAAGACCCCGAAATCCAACAATTTGTGGCCGATAAAAAGATCGACAAAAAAGATTCCGACATTGGCGAAGAGCAGCCATTTCACGACCGGTGGGAGCTGCGCCAAAAAGCCGCTGCTCTGTGGTCGATGCCGATGATAATCCCGATCCGCGATGCCCATGTGCTGATGGCATAGCACGGGGCTGGGCCGCCTGCAAGGTCGGCAAAAATTCTTGCCATGCAAAAAAAATTGATGCGATGAAAGATTGTGCATGACGAAGCCGTTGAGCTAGTCATGGAACCATTTACCCATCGCTTCCATTCCGGGCGAAGGATTTCCGGGATTCGATTAGCCATCGGCGCGGTCACTGCATTCGCCTGCGTTTTTGCGGGGTTTAGTGATGCTCAGTCGGTTTACCGGCGGAGTCCGGCAGAAAAGGTGATCATTGAATCGGGGGCCGCCTCGCAAGTGATTGAAAAAGTCCGCGCTCTTGCGCCGGGGGGATCGGTGTGGAAAACTATGAATAGATCCCGCCCCAGACTTTCTTCAGACGGGCGATGGAGTCACCCCAGGGAGCCTGTTTGTAGATCCAGACCCGCACCCAGCGTATGAAACGCTGTGTCCGCTGAGTGGCTCTAGT
>CAYRLT010000493.1:0-5001 GCA_964425095.1 uncultured Luteolibacter sp. | reverse complement strand
GTGGCGCGCGATATATCGGCCGCGCAGCCGGATTTTGACCCCAACGCCCCCGTGGCAACATGGCTTTACCATGAGCGGGTTTGGCAGCAATGGGAAGTGCCGCAGTGGAGATTATTCAGCTTAGTTTTCCACACCGATCCGAGGTCTTGGTTGGAATGATTGGAGCGGAATCAGGCGATGCCTTAGGTCCTGCAGGCAAACTGTGCAGACCGGCCAGCGCCCCAAATGGATCCGGCGTCAGGATGAAACCTTCGCTTGCTTTTTTCTCACTCATACTTGCCAGTTTACCACAGACATCGCGAAGTTCACGCTTATTCGGCTCCAATGGTTCATGACATGCACAGGGCTCTGCGATTCGAGTTCGATCATTTCTTGTGATTTCCATTGATTCGAGCTGCTGCCGCAATGTATGAGGCCGCCGACAAGCGGGGTTGCCTCCAGATCGAGACCGTCGGACTTGTCATACGCTTCAGCAAAAAAGAAGGGATTTACCAATGGCCGTCACACCAAGCAAAGATTACAAGCGCCGCGAGCGCGAGCAGAGGAAGTTTGATAAACGCATGGCTCGCGATTCCGCGAAAGCCCAAGAGACTGCTGACCAGCAAGCCGCTGCCGAGGCCGCTGCTGAGGAGAGCGAGGAACAGAAACAGGCTAGGCTGGAGGCGGAGTTTGAGGCGGAACTCGAAGCTGAACGCGAGGCCATGATGGTCGCGTGATGGCCGGAGTTCTCCTTTCGTGAGACCTGGTATGTGGCCGGCAGTAGTGTTTCATAGCCTTTTTTGAATTGAAGAGCGCGTGTAAATGGGTCTGTGCTTTACAAGATAAACGAGAGACGTTGGTTCATGACCACTTACGTCTACGAGACCATTCCGCAGAGCGCCGGGGAAACTCCTGTCCGTTTCGAGTTCAGACAAGGGATGAATGATCCCAAGCTCACCGAGCAACCGGAAACCGGGAAACCGGTGCGACGGCTGATCTCGGGCGGTTTCACACTGTTGCGCGGAGAAGCGCCATCCGCAGGATCGGTTACCGATCCGTCGTGGCATCAAAAGGACTGAACTTTTAAAATTGAAAGAACAACAATCAATCAAGAGTTCTATATTCAATGGTAATCATGGCGTCTAACGATTTTTCGCGCCGACGTTTCATCGGGAGTGCGGCGGCGGTCACAGCGGGCTTTCATCCACTGGCAGGCCTCGGGCAGCAAGCGCCAGCCGACAATCAGAGAATCAAGATCGGTCTGATTGGTGCCGGCGGACGGGGCAGTTGGATTGCCGGACTTTTTAAGAAACACGGCGGATACCAATTTCACGCGGTGGCGGATTATTTCCCCGCAGTGGCCGAGCGTGCCGGGACTGCGCTCGGCGTGGACAGAGCGCGATGCTTTTCCGGATTGTCGGGATTTCGCAAGCTCATCGAAAGCGGGGTGGAGGCTGTAGTTATTGAGACACCGCCGTATTTTATGCCAGAGCATGCCACCGCTGCTGTTGCCGCCGGACTGCACGTCTATATGGCCAAGCCCGTGGCTGTGGATGTGCCCGGCTGCCTCGCCATTGGGACAGCTGCCAAGGAGGCGACAGCAAAAAAGCGGGTCTTCCTAGTTGACTATCAGATGCCCACCGAACCGATGAATATCGAGGTGGTCCGACGCATTCATGATCCGGCATTCGGCCCATTGATGCAGGTTCAGTCATTCGGTATCTCCAGCGGCTTCAAGGACCCTCCGCTGGGCACCACCATCGAGGCCCGCCTGCAGAACTTGGTCTGGGTCAATGACATCGCACTTGGTTGTGACTACATCGGCAATTTCGATATCCACGCGATCGACGCGGCACTTTGGGTCATCGGTGAAAGGCCGGTCTCGGCGATCGGAAGCTCGCGAATTGGCCGGACAAATCCGCATGGCGACGCGCGTGATGTCTGCTCGGTGATCTATCGCTATGCCAACGGGGTGGTGCACAACCACTTTGGTCAAGGGTTAGCCAACCAGCCCCAGGACGCACTCCGAGTGATCGCGCACGGGGCAAAAGGACATGCGCAGGTGGATTATATGAAAGAGTCCTACTTGCACGGAGCGGGCGAGCTGAGATTCAAGGGTGGAGAAATCAAGGGGCTCTATCAGAACGGCGCGGTTCGCAACATCGCCACTTTTCACCTGCAGGTCACAGGCGGGATTTTTACCAACGATACTGTGCGGCGATCGGTCGATGGCTGTCTCGCCTGCATCCTCGGCCGGGAGGCTGCCGCCCGTGGCGCTGATCTAACCATGGAGCAACTGCTCAAGGAAAACCACAAGCTGGAGCCCGACCTGAAAGGGCTAATGGCATGAAATACCGAATCTCCATCCTGATACTCGGCTGCGTGGGATCGATGGCCTTCGCCCGAGCCGCCGAGCCGGCGTTCTTCGCTATGGATACCGGCACCAGCGACGCGACCCATAAGACACCCGAGGAGCAGGTGGCCCTCGTGCAGGAGATCGGCTTCGCGGGCATCGCTCCGATTTACAACACGCCGCAGAAGCTACGCGACACGCTGGCCGCTCTGGATCGCAAAAAATTGAAGATGTTCGCGGTTTACGTTCCGCTGAATCTTGATTCGCCCACTCCCGTGAGCCCCGCGATCCGAGACTCGATTCAACAGTTACGCGACCGTGACGCGGTCCTCTGGCTTCATGTCAGCTTTCGCGGCCTTAAGCCGTCCGACCCCGCAGGCGACGCCAAGGCGGTAACCGTGATGCGGGAAGTTGCGGATCTTGCCAAGGAGGCGGGCGTTCGTGTCTCCCTCTACCCGCACAAGGGCAACTGGGTCGAAAGGGTCGAGGATGGGGCGCGGCTTGCCCGGCAGGTGGATCGTGGGAATTTCGGCGTCACCTTCAATCTCTGCCACTGGTTGATGGTAGGTGACACCGATCTCGATACCAGCCTGAGGCAGGCCCTTCCTCATTTAACGATGATCACGATTAATGGTGCGGATGCCGGTGGCAAGGAGCTGAAACAGTCCATCCAGCCACTGGGCAGCGGAAGCTTCGATGTCAGTAAAGTCCTAACCAAGCTTGCAGAACTCCGCTGGCAGGGACCTGTCGGCCTGCAGCATTACGGCATCGGCGGAGACGCAAAGGTCAACTTACAGAGCTCAATGGACGCTTGGCGCAAGATCTCACTCAAGGTGCCATAGTGCCTGCTTTTGCAAAAAGGTCAGACAAGCGTGATCGGTGGCTTCGTTTATTGGGCACCATTCCAATGTGGCTTTCATGATCATGCCCGGATTACACCACACGTTTCTCATCGTCGCTTTGTCATTAGTCGGTTTGCGGGCGTCCGCCGCGGTCGATCCACAGGTTGAGAAGGCCGTCAATGCGGTTTATCCCGCGCTGGTCCGGATCCATGTGGTTTCCGAGAATGGAGGTTCCGGGCGCATGCAGAAGGGGCGCTCCAGTGGATCGGGTACTATCATTTCACCCGAGGGATACATCCTCACCAATCACCACGTCGCCGGTCGCGCGACCCGCATCACCGTGCGCCTCGCGGACCGTCAGGAGCTCCGCGCCACACTTGTCGGCACCGATCCTCTCGCGGATCTCGCGGTGCTCAAGATTGATCGCAAGGATCTCCGCAAGCCGGAAGAGCCGTTGCCGGTGGCGAAATTCGGCGACAGCTCGGCCCTCGAGGTCGGCGATGTCGTGTTGGCGATGGGCAGCCCGGCTGGGCTCTCGCAATCGGTCACTCAGGGGATCGTCGCCAACACTGAAATGATCGCGCCCGGAGGCGGTATGCGCCTTGACGGCGAAGCGGTGGGTGAGCTGGTCCGTTGGATTGGCCATGATGCGGTGATTTTTCCCGGAAATTCGGGCGGGCCGTTGGTCAATCTGAAGGGGGAGATCATCGGCATCAATGAGGTGGGTATCGGCAGCCTTGGAGGTGCCATTCCTTCAAATCTAGCAAAAAAAGTATCTGCAGAACTGATTTCCATCGGCAAGGTGCGTCGCAGTTGGATTGGTCTCAACGCACAGCCCTTACTCAAGACCACCGTGGCTGATAGCGGAGTGCTTGTGGGCGGGGTGCTCGCTGGATCGCCTGCGGATCTGGCAGGGCTGAAGGCCGGGGATATTATCACGAAGGTCAACACCACAGAAATCGCAGCTTCGAGAGCTCCCGAAGATATCCCGGTTTTCAACCGGGTCTTACTCGAAGAGCCTGTGGGTGCCGAGGTAAAGCTGCAAGGTCTTCGGGATGGCAAAGGCATGGACTGGAAGGTCACCACCGCCGAACGCGAACCCGCCGAGCCGCGTGAAAAGGAACTTCTTTCATGGGGGATCACCGCGAGGGATCTCACTGCTCTCGTCGCCAAGGTTTTACTCCGTGATGACAACAAGGCGGTCGTCGTGCAGAGCGTGAGCTCCGGCGGAGCTGCCGCTGCGGCCAAGCCGTCCATCAATCCAGGCGATCTTATTGTCTCGGTGGATGGCAAGCCGACACCGGATCTGAATGCGCTGTTCGCCGTGAGCCAGGAAATCACCAAGGACAAGACCGAACCGGTGCCTGTTCTGGTTTCCTATGAACACGATGGATGCAGTTATCTAACTGTCGTCAAGATCGGTCCTGAACCGGATGTCGATAAACCGGGAATCGTGAAAAAGGCGTGGATCGGCATTGATACCCAGGTCATTTCCTCGGACCTCGCTGAAAAACTCGGCGTTCCAGGTAAGAAGGGTGTGCGAATCACGCGATTGCATCCCGGCACCCATGCCGAAAAGGCCGGTCTGAAAACCGGCGACCTCATTCTCAAGCTCGATGGCACGGTGATTCCAGCCTCTCGACCCGAACAATCCGATATTTTCTCCTCATTGATCCGTCAGTATAAGATTGATTCGGAAGTTGCTCTTTCGGTTCGGCGTGGCGCTGAGGATATCGAGGTCAAAGTTCCACTCGAAACAGGCCATGAGTCCACTCCCGACCTAGCGTCCCATGAGTGTGAAAGCCTCGAGTTTAACTCGCGGGACCT
>CAYRLT010000492.1:0-2039 GCA_964425095.1 uncultured Luteolibacter sp. | reverse complement strand
GAATGCCCACCAGTTGCGTTTGGCGACGAAGGGTTGGCCGGGTCTTGAGTAGCCGAAGTTGATATTCGGGTAATTGATCAGGTTGAAGTCCTGATAGGTTGCGACTGGCAGTGCGACACCGGCTTGTGCGAGGTTTCCGTATTTTTTGCTGTTTGAAATAATCGGCCAGACCGAGTCGCGTGTGGTGTCCGACGAATCGTTGCAGTTCAACGGGACCGGGTAGCGAGGGCCGAGGTTGCGATTGATGCCTGGGGCAACATGGGCATCGGGATTTTCGGGTGATTCAAAAATTTCGTCGGGATCTCCGGGTGGTGAGTCGCCGGAATTTACGGCGATCTGTGTTTGCCCTGTGGAGATGGCTGCGAGAACATCGTTGGAAATCGATTGACCGGCATTCGCGAGTGCGAGGGCATCGGTAAAAATGCCTTTCCATGTGAGCGGTGAGTCCGTGGTGTTTTCTGACTCAGACATGTGCCGCATGGTGCGAATCGCACGATTTGGTGTGATGGCGACGATCGATCGCAGGATTGCATCCTCCTTTTCCCGGTAATCGACTCGCAGTTGTGCGGTTGACTGAGTGGAGTGTGCGTTTACTGCTTTGCGATAGGAGAAGATTGCAAGCAGTAGCAGCAGCGTACCCATCGAAAGCACCATGAGCACGGAGGCGTAGCCCGCGGCCCTTTGATTCTTGAAGAAAATTTTCATTGGGTCATTGCGCCCGAGTAGGTAACGCGTTCGTTATTCGGGCCGGTAAGGGTCATGCGTAAGATGCCTTGCTCGACTGCAAATGAGACATCGCTTGGAGCTTTGGTGACATGCCATTGCGGGGCATTGACCTGACCTTCGTCGGATACTACATAATGATAGAGTGCCTTTCCACTTCCACGGTTTTCAAAAGAGAGAATCGATGCGCGTACAGAGCCGTCGGGTTGGCGGAAATTGAGGATCAGTACTGGAGATGCCGTGAGTCTTGGTGCGACACCGCTGAGTGCTTCCTCAACCGTTGCATGAAGTCTGAATCGTTCCGCTTTGCCCACGAGTTTGCTGACATGCATGTTGATGACCGGCACCTCCTCGGTGAGGAAGGATTGCGAGCGGAAGATATTGAGGAATGAGAGTTGTTGTTGAAAGAGGGCCAGTGAAAGTGCGGAGACTGCCATGCCGATGCCAATGGCAAGGGAGAGTTCGACAAGGGTGAAAGCCCTGCGGATGCTTTGTTTGCGCAGTGTCATTGGGATCGGATTACAGTCCTGGATTTGGCGTAAGAGCGACCGCCGATTTGGTAGGTCAGTACGCTTTGAACCCTCCATACTTTCATCGCGGCCGGGTTGTTGATTTCATTTCCGGTACCCCCGTCGGCCGGATGGTTTTCCTGATTGGGCAGGCGCGTGCGGTGGATGATGCCGGTCACGGGCGTGCCGCCGGGGAGTCGGCCGATTTCCACTGCGCTGCTGGCAGTGTTGGGAAAGGCTGGCCATGGCGAATCATTGGCGAGCAGGCTGTCAAAAGGCAGGCGTTCGGCATAGGCGCGCTCGTAGGTCATGTGGGCATCGCTGAGGGTTTGTTGCAGGGCCCATTGGCGCGGTGCGAGGATGTCGAGTGAGATCTTGAGCATGAAGAGCCCGATGACGGTGAGCATGGAAAGTGCGAGAGTGATTTCGACCAACGCGAAGGCGCGGTGGCCTGATCGGGGCTTGCTTCGTGTCATAAAATGCCGCAGGAGATGGGCATGATGCAGTTTACCCGCACGTTCTTGTGCGCCGTGCTTGGCATGTTCCTCGCGGCGGGCGCTTGCATGGCCCAGGCCGAGATGAATCCGCCCTTCGGATTGAACTGGGGTGATTCTCCGGAAAATTTGGTCGCATGGGCGACGCGTCAATCGCTCGATCTGAACATCATGCAGCCGGGGGATCAGCCTGCGTTGCGGATTCTCAAGATCCAGCCGTCCAAGGGGTTTTTGCCCGAGCACAAAGCCTCGGCGTTGGAGGCTCGCTTTTTGAATGGTCGGCT
Source organism: uncultured Luteolibacter sp. (assembly GCA_964425095.1). Taxonomy (GTDB): domain Bacteria; phylum Verrucomicrobiota; class Verrucomicrobiia; order Verrucomicrobiales; family Akkermansiaceae; genus Luteolibacter. Next base: position 29 of record CAYRLT010000492.1, on the reverse strand, counting down.
TTATGAGCTCACAGTTCATTATTTCGATC
>CAYRLT010000491.1:0-1605 GCA_964425095.1 uncultured Luteolibacter sp. | reverse complement strand
TCCAACCGCCTCGGCGCGGCGCTCCTCAAACATGGGCGTGCTTGCCCTGCCCGGAACCAGCCAAGATGATATCACTGCCTCCATCGACATGTTCATCCGCGAGGCACATTTGATTTGCCGCTTGGATCACCCGAACATCGTGCGCGGCGTGGATGCCTTCGAGGCTAACGGCACCGCCTATCTGGTTATGCGTTATGTTTCTGGTAGAAACTTGCGTGAAAGTTTACGCGATCCAAGTGGCTTCCGTCCGAGTCCAACATCGCTGCCTATTCTGTTAGCTCCTCTCCTCGCAGCCCTCGACACCCTGCACAGCAATAGCCTGCTCCACTGCGATATCAAGCCGGATAACATTTTCCTCGGCGTAGGCTTTGAGCCCATTCTCATCGACCTTGGCTCCGCCCGTTGGCACGTGCCAGGCGTGGGTACTGAGGAATCTGCCACCTACTCGCATTACTTTTCCGCCATTGAGCAGGTCAATGAGCGCTTCGGTCCCATTGGACCGTGGACGGATATCTATCAGATTTCTGCAGTGCTTTATCGATGCATTACGGGCGGCAAACTGCCGGACGCCATGGATCGCGCGGGGTCTGGTGGGGATTCCTTTTTACCCTTGGCGGAGATGCCGGAGGCGGCAGCGTATCCCAGAGCATTGACGGCGGGTATCGATCATGGTCTGCGTCTTTTGCCGAAGCAACGACCGCAGAGTGTTTCGCAATGGCGAAGTGCGATGGGAATGGCTCCGCCAAAACCCGCGCCACGGAAAGAGGCGCCTGCCCCGCAGTCTTCACCTCTTCCACCGGTGCCCGTTCCGCTTCCCCATGATCCGGATTCTCTCGTGGAGCCTCAATTTCAGCATTCCACGCCAAACCCATCCAACCCGCCCGACATCCTCCTCTGGCTCGCCGGTGGCCTGCTCGTCATTATCCTGTTCATTGTCTTCATCATCGTTAAAAACGGTTAGTTCCCACACCAACCGATTTCAATATGCCTAAATTTCATTGCAACCATTGTGACCAGCGTATCGAGGTCAGGGAGGTCTACGCGGGGCGTACGTTTGCGTGCCCAACCTGCAATGGCCAGTTGCGCGTGCCCGAAGCAACCGTTTCTGACCCGAGAAAGGCACCGGGAAAACGCGAGTTTTCCATCAGCGACTTCTATTTCTCATTCGATGGGCGGATCAGCGTGGCGGAATACTGGATCAAAGGATTCTTTGTGATCTTCCCTCTGGGTTTACTGGCCTTGTTAGTTGACGCCGCCATGGGTGCCAATGGTCTCATCTATTTGATTTTCTTGCTGGTTGCGATTTGGACGGGAGCCGCACTGCTCGTGAAACGATGGCATGACCGGAATAAATCCGGCTGGCATTACTGGATTTTCTTCATCCCCTTGGTAGGACCAATCTGGACCTTGATTGAAGCCGGTTGCATGGCAGGCACCAAAGGCGACAACCGATATGGTCCCGACCCGGTCGGCAATCGCAGATAAAATCATAAATCCATCACTCAACATCTCTAACCATGGACACCTCAAACACCGACAGCCAAGCCCTCCCGCCGGGAACCCGTCTCCATGAATTCGTGATCGAGCGCGTCCTCGGGGCCGGCG
>CAYRLT010000490.1:0-1695 GCA_964425095.1 uncultured Luteolibacter sp. | reverse complement strand
GTGGCGCGCGATATATCGGCCGCGCAGCCGGATTTTGACCCCAACGCCCCCGTGGCAACATGGCTTTACCATGAGCGGGTTTGGCAGCAATGGGAAGTGCCGCAGTGGAGATTATTCAGCTTAGTTTTCCACACCGATCCTGGTAGGGTGCTTTTTCGGGGATAAGGCGGTGAACAACCGGTGTGACGGATCGAGGCGCTTGGTTCAATCCATGCGGGGTTTGACCAGCACCATGCTCCACGGGAGCGGCAGATGGGCCTCACAAATCTCGAAACCTGTTTCTTCAAGAATCCGCTTCAATGATCGGAGTGAGAAATGGTTCACATGTCCCGGAGTGTTGCCAAGATCCGTGAGGTATTTTCCCCTTGCCATGTTGAGTACCCGCCAAAGCGGCTCGTTCGGAACGGAAAAAATGTAACGGGTGGCACACAGTTCGCGAAGCTTGCGAAGCGCGACATCTGGCCCCGGAACGTGTTCAATTACCTCGCAGCAGACAATGAGGCCGGCCCGATCCTCGGTGGAAAGCAAATTCTCGATGGGGCGCCATAGGTAATCAATGCCCTTATCGCCTCGGGAGCGGTTGCTCTCGGTAAGCGCACTGGAATAGTCGGTCGCTCGGATTGGTAATCCTGTCCACTCGTGCAATAATCTCGAAACGCGACCCTCGCCACATCCCACCTCATGAATGGAAGAGGGTTTGGCCTGATCGATCAATGCGTGCAGGGTCCTGTCGAATCGCTGGACCAGCATCCGGAAGAGGGGGTTTCCAAGGTTTTCCTTGTCCACCTGATTGCCGATCGGGACTCCGTTTTCGAGGATGGGAGAGTTGCTCATATTGATGTTTTGAATTCGTGATTGGTGATCTTTTGCTTGCGTCCCGGCGAAAGGGCCTGCAAGGCGTTGCCAAGCAGGGGTAGTCCGGCCAACGCCGGAAGGAAATATCTCATGGTGCAGAGGATTCCCACGACTGCTGCATCTGCGGCCGCCATGTAGGGGGCGAACAACACTACGAGTGCCGCATCTCTGGTGCCCACCCCGGCAAAGGTGAGAGGCAACAAACCGGCCAGAATCGCCAGAGGGGCCAGTGCAATAGTGGGCCCGAACGGAGTATTCGTTCCGAGTGCGGAAGTGAACATCCAGATTTGCACGAGATGAAAGAACCAGATGATGACCGAAATTGAAACTATTCTGGCGATTCCACCTTTCTTATTCCAGAAGTAACCATGCATTTCCGCCCATGAAACCGAGAAGGAGCCAACAATACCGCCGATACGTTTAGGAGAAAGACGGATAAGAACAGCGAAGAGGGCTCCCGCGAAACGCCGGGAGCCAATCAGCAGCAGAATGAGGGCAAAGCCAGCGGCAATGCCGACGAATGCCATGGAAGCGGGAAGCGGGCTTGATGGGATGATGAACAACAGGCCCAAAGCGCACCAGAAAAACAGTGAGGCCATGTCGCAGGCCTTTTCAAAAATCACGAGTGAGAGGGCGAGCGGTCGGGCAAGTTGTCCTTTGTCCGACATGAAAGCCGCCTTGGCGATATCACCCATTTTCGAAGGCAAAACCATGTTTAGCACGGAAGCCATCAGGTTGAGCCTGTTGGCCTCGATGAATCCCATCTTCCGGTCCGGCGGCATCAGAAGGCACAGCCGGAAGGATGTCATGGCCAGAAGTGGAATGAACATTAGCAGGCCG
>CAYRLT010000489.1:0-7678 GCA_964425095.1 uncultured Luteolibacter sp. | reverse complement strand
CGGGCGTGAATCTTGTCGGCAACCAAGTGACCGAGTTTCAAGATGTAGATCATGCCGACCACGACCGGGTTATGGAAAGCCTCGCCGGTGCGACCATCATAGAGAGTCGATTTACCACCGGTGGTGCCATCTTTTCCATCGCCGATCCAAGTGAAGCCACGGCGTTCGGGCTCATCGGCACGACGTTCGCGAAGTTCACCATTGTCACCGATCAATTTCACGCCGTCCACCTTCTTGGCTTTCGACATGAAGTCCCAGATGACTTCCTCTTTGATGCCGTCGAAAATCGGGGTGGCCACTTTGAAACCGAGAGCCAAGGCAGCGACGCCGAGGTGGGTTTCAAGCACCTGACCGACGTTCATCCGTGATGGCACGCCGAGCGGGTTGAGGCAGATATCGACCGGAGTTCCATCCGCGAGATATGGCATATCTTCTTCGGGGACGATGTTGGCAACGACGCCTTTGTTTCCGTGGCGACCGGCCATCTTGTCACCGACGGAGAGTTTCCGTTTGGCGGCGATGAACACCTTCACTTCCTTGATGACGCCGGGATCGACTTCATCACCGGACTCAAGGGAATCGAGTTTGCGCTCGCGTTCGGTGTCGAGTTCTTGGAAACGGCTTTCGAACGAGGTGATAATTTCCAAGATCTTGTTACGGATCGGGGAAGGATCGATCTCGATGTGATCGTGAACCGAAGCGAGCTTACGGAGCAGGGTCTTGGTGATCTTGCGGTTGGCCGGGATGATGATTTCACCGGTTTGCGCGTTGACCACGTCGAGCGGGATTTTTTCGCCGAGCAAAATGTCGGACAGGCGCTCGGTGAGGTCGTCGGTGAGCTTGTCCGCCTTTTTCTTATGCTCGTCGTTGATTTTTTTGAGCGTTTTCTTGAGTTCGACGGGATCGACTTTTTCCGCGCGCTTCTTGGCGAATCCACTTTGGGAAACGCGGACATCTTGGACGATGCCGACGCAGCCGGAGGGCACGCGGAGCGAGGTGTCTTTGACGTCGGCGGCCTTTTCGCCGAAGATCGCGCGGAGCAAGCGCTCCTCGGGGGCGAGTTCGGTTTCCGACTTGGGAGTGATTTTACCGACGAGGATATCACCGGGTTTCACTTCCGCACCGATGCGGATGATGCCGTCATGGTCGAGGTTGCGCAGGGCATCCTCACCGACGTTCGGGATATCGCGGGTGATTTCCTCAGGGCCGAGTTTGGTGTCGCGGGCGGCGACATCGAATTCGGAGATGTGGATCGAAGTATAAACATCGTCCTTCACGACGCGCTCGGAGATGACGATGGCATCTTCGAAGTTGTAGCCGTTCCAAGGCATGAAGGCGACCAGCACGTTGCGGCCGATGGCGAGTTCGCCGTCTTCCGTGTTCGGTCCGTCGGCGAGCACTTGGCCCTTCTTGATCTTCTGGCCCTTCTTGATGATTGGCTTCTGATTGATGCAGGTGCCGGCATTCGAGCGCATGAATTTGCGCAGCGGATAGGCCATGATCCCCTTATCGAGGTTGGTGCGGACCGACTCAGGATCGCTGAGGAACTTCTCGTCGGAGACCGGCATTTTTCCATCCGGTGTAGTGACGATGATTTCCGCAGTGGCGGCGGCGACAATGCCGTCCGCTTCGGAAACGATCACGGCGCGGGAATCGCGGGCGGCTTTTCCTTCGAGGCCGGTTCCGACGAGCGGAGATTCGGAAACGAGGAGCGGCACGCCTTGGCGTTGCATGTTCGAGCCCATGAGCGCGCGGTTGGCGTCATCGTGCTCAAGGAAGGGAATCAAACCGGCGGCAACCGAAACGAGCTGCTTCGGAGAAACGTCCATGTAATGCACGTCGGCCGGCAGAGCTTCGATGAACTCGCCACCTTTTTCACGAGCGGTGATGCGCTCGGTTTGGAAAGCACCGGACTTGTCGATCGGGTTGTTCGCTTGGGCGATGAGGTAGTTCTCCTCTTGGTCGGCGGTGAGATATTCAATCTCGTTCGTGACCTTGGAATTTTTAACCCGGCGATAAGGAGTTTCGATGAAACCGAACTCGTTGATGCGAGCATAGGTACACATCGAGTTAATGAGACCGATGTTCGGACCTTCCGGGGTTTCGATCGGGCAGATCCGGCCGTAGTGGGACGGATGGACGTCGCGGACTTCGAAGCCGGCGCGGTCGCGATTGAGACCGCCTGGTCCAAGCGCGGAGAGACGACGTTTGTGCGTCAACTCGGCGAGCGGATTGGTTTGGTCCATGAACTGCGAGAGCTGCGAACGTCCGAAGAAATCACGCACGACGGCGGAGAGCGCCTTCGGGTTGATGAGTTTCTGCGGCGTCATGCCTTCAATGTTCACATCGAACAAAGTCATGCGCTCTTTGACCAAGCGCTCGGTGCGGGCAAGGCCGACGCGGCACTGGTTGGCAAGAAGTTCACCGACAGCACGGACGCGGCGGGAACCAAGGTGGTCGATGTCGTCGATGACACCGTCGCCCTTTTTCAACTTCAGGATGTAACGCACGGCGGCGAGGAAATCCTCGGGCACCATGATGCGTTGGTCGGAATCCACTTGGATGCCGAGCTTCTGGTTGATCTTGTAACGACCGACGCGGGTGAGGTCGTATTTTTTCGGATCGAAGAACAGGCGCTTGAGCAGGGCGCGGGAGTTCGCGGCAGTCGGCGGATCTCCAGGGCGGAGTTTCCGATAGATATCCTTCAGCGCGGATTCCTCATCCTTGGCCGGGTCTTTGCGGAGTGATTTGAGGAGGATTTCATCCTCGCGGCCGTCGATGACTTCCACTTGCTTATGGCCGAGCGCCAAAAGTTGGCGGACGATGCCGATGGTGAGTGGTTCATAGGCTTTCGCCACGACGAGTTCGCCATCGAGGATGTCTTCGAACGGCACTTTGTGGCCGAGTTCGCCTTCATCCATCTTCTCGCTGAGCGCGAGCGCTTCAGGCGAATAGAAATGGCTGACGATATCGCGGTCGGTCGGATAGCCGAGGACGCGCAGGAAGGTGGTGGCGAGGAACTTGCGACGGCGGCGGCGGCGGTCAAGATAGACATACAACAGATCGTTGGTGTCGAACTGGACTTCGAGCCATGATCCACGGTCCGGAATGATGCGGAACGAATGGAGCAACTTGCCATTGAGATGCTGCGAGGTTTCGAAGCAAATACCAGGCGAACGGTGGAGCTGGGAAACGATCACGCGCTCGGCACCATTGATGATGAACGTGCCACGGCGGGTCATCATGGGCAATTCACCCATGTAAACGCGCTCTTTCTTGTTTCCGGTTTCATCCTTCAACTTGAAAGTGACATAAAGCGCGGCGCTGAAGCTCTCGCTGTTGCGCAGCGAGTCTAGCGACGTGATCTTCGGGTCCTCGATATCATAAGTGACGAAGTCGAGTTCAATCGCCTCGTCATAACTCTTGATCGGAAAGACTTCCTGGAAGACGGCTTGCAAGCCCGCGTCGGCGCGTTCGCTCGGCGGCACTTCTTTTTGAAGAAACTCGTCATACGAGCGGCTTTGGACCTCGATGAGGTTGGGTGGTTCGATAACCTCTTCGAATTTCCCGAAATAGAGACGTTCAGCCATGGCGTTGTGTGGTATTCTAATGACAAATTGAGCCCGAGCCGCGAACGGTCTCAGGCAGGGTGGATCTTAAGCGTTGGATAGATGGGTCGGAATCGGCGCGAAACACGGTTTGGAATATCAGAATTTCGCGCCGATCACGACGGAATATCCCGGGATGGATTGCGCCATCCCGGGAAAAATCCGGTGATTGTTACTTGAGCTCGATTTTGGCACCAGCCTCTTCGAGTTTCTTCTTGGCGGCTTCGGCAGCATCCTTGGCAACGCCTTCGAGGACCTTGGCAGGAGCGCTTTCGACGAGCTTCTTCGCGTCGGCGAGACCGAGACCAGGAGCGACTTCGCGCACCGCCTTGATGACGGCGATCTTGTTCGCACCGCATTCGGTGATGACGACGTCGAATTCGGTTTTCTCTTCGACTGCTTCAGCAACTGCGGCAGGACCGGCGGCAACAACAGCTGCAGCGGCGGAAACGCCCCAAGTTTCTTCAAGTTTTTTAACGAGATCGACAGCTTCCAGAACGGTGAGCTTGCCGAGTTCTTCTACGAGTGTATCAATCTTAGCCATTTTGTTTTTTCCTTGTTCGGTATCGTCGCCTCCGGAGCCTCCGGAGATTTCAGTGCGGCAGCCGCCGCTCCGACGAGGAACCATTGTGGGTTCAGGCGGAAGCGGGAGACGCCGACGCCATCCATTCAGATTGTTTGTTTATTCCGCAGCGGCTTCGACCGGAGCAGCAGCTTCTTCGGCAACTGGGGCGGTTTCGACTTCGGCGGCAGGAGCGGTTTCTTCCTTCGGGCTGGAATCGCCGTCCGGATTGAATTTGTTGTGAACGATGCGAGCGATCCGAGTCGCCGGTTCGAGGATCGTTCCCAAGAGTTGGGAAAGAACCGCTTCGCGGGATGGGATGTCGGCGATGGCCCTGAGTTTATCGGCATCGAGCACGGCATTGCCGAGCAGTCCGACTTTCATCTCCGGCTTTTTGAATTCCTTTTCGAAATTCTTGATTGCCTTAGCGGCGGCAAACACCTCGCTATCGCCCATGACGAAAGCGGTTTGGCCGACGAGGCCTTCACCGATGTCCGGCAGGCCGGCTTCGGTCAGAACCTTGCGCATGTAGCTGTTTTTGGCGACGGTGCAGCGGGCACCACCGGCATCGAGACGATTGCGGAGCTCGGTGAATTGCTTCACGGTGAGGCCGGTGTAATCGATGACGATCAGGTAGGGCGACGCGTTGACGCGGTCCAGCAGGCCGTTGATGATGATTTTCTTATCGGGATTCATGGTCGTTGGCGTGCTGGGTTAGGCGGAAGCTTTGGTGTAGGTGGCAGCTTCCAGCGGGATGCCGGGAAGCATGGTCGCCGCGAGAGTGACCGCTTGGATGTAGTTGCCTTTGGCGGATGCGGGCTTGGCGCGGACCACGCCGTCCACGAAGGAACGGGCGTTTTCAGCGAGTTGCTCGGGTTCGAAGGAGGTCTTGCCGATCGAGCCCGAAACGTTGCCATTTTTGTCGAGTTTGAAGTCGATGCGGCCGGCCTTCACTTCACGGACCGCCTTGGCGGTATCGTCGGTGACGGTTCCGGTTTTCGGGTTCGGCATCAAGCCGCGCGGTCCGAGGACGCGGGCGATTTTCCGGACTTCGGTCATGGCGTCCGGAGTGGCGATGGCGGAATCGAAATCGGTGAAGCCGTCCTGAACTTTTTTGATCAGGTCTTCATAACCGACGAACTCGGCACCAGCGGCGAGGGCCGCTTCAGCGGCAGCGCCTTGGGCGAAAACGGCGACGCGGACATTCTTACCGGTGCCGTGTGGCAGCGAGACAGAACCGCGGACCATTTGGTCGCTCTTGCGTGGGTCCACGCCGAGGTGGAACGAAAGCGTAACGGTCGGGATGAATTTAGGCGCCGGGAATTGCTTCACGGTGCTGATTGCGTCGTTCAGGGAGTAGCTCTTGCCGGATTCGACGAGGGCTGCTGCCTTTTGGTAGCGTTTGCTGCGATGTTTGGCCATTTTAGTATTGGTTTTGCAGTTCGTTCGGAAATTGCGGATTGCGTTTCCCTCCTGCGGGTGCCGTGGGCGCTTAGACCTTTGGCTGAGAATTTGAGAAAAGAGAATTGTGAGCGAGACGCCCACGCTCCTTGATTTACATGCCCTCGATTTCGAGGCCCATCTGGCGGGCGGTGCCGGCGAGGATGCGGCATGCGGCTTCCGGGTCCTTGGTGTTGAGGTCGGGCATCTTGATTTTGACGACCTCCATCAACTGGGCCTTGGTGATTTTGCCCACCTTGATTTTGTTCGCTTCCTTGGAGCCGGATGCGAGACCGGCGATCTTCTTGAGGAGATTGCCGGCGGGTGGCTTTTTGGTAATGAACGAGAAGGACTTGTCCTTGTAGACTGAGATCACGACGGGAAGCACGTCACCCGCTTGGCTCTGGGTGGCGGCGTTGAATTCCTTACAGAATCCCATGATATTGACGCCAGCTTGACCGAGGGCGGGACCGACGGGTGGTGACGGGTTGGCGGCTCCAGCTTTGATCTGGAGCTTGATGATTTTGACGACTTCCTTGGCCATGATAAATGCTTTGTTACGTTCGGGAGAGGGGTGGTAGGGTAAACCTGAGTTACTGAAAAGCTGAAATACTGAAATCTGCGATTATGCGCGTTCGACTTGCCAGTATTCGAGTTCGACCGGTGTGCTGCGGCCGAAAATGGTGACGGAAACACGAAGTTTGCCGCGTTCCGGGTCGATTTCCTCGACAATGCCGTTCTGGCTTTGGAATGGGCCGTCCGCGACTTTGACTGTGTCTCCGACTTCGAAACTGATGGCCGGGCGGACGCTTTCTTCGCGCTCCTTGATTTGGGAGAGCATGGCGTCCACTTCGCGTTGGCGCATGGGGGCGGGACGGTCTTTGGTTCCGGCAAAGCCGATCACGCCGTCCATCTCCTTGATGAAAAACCAGGTCTTCTCGACAAGCTGGCCATCTTCAGTAGAGAGATACATGTTTACGATGATATAACCGGGGAAGAATTTCTTCTTGGTTTCGGTTTTCTTGCCACGGCGGATCTCGGAGACCATTTCCGTAGGCACGAGGACCTCGCGGATGTATTCGGTCATCCCTTCGGCTTCCGCGGTGCGCGCGATACGGTCACGCACTTTCCCCTCTTGTCCGGAGAGAACTTGGACAACATACCACTGGTCGCGAAAAGGCTTGGTTTCTGACATGACGGGTCGGTCGGAGATTGGTGAACTAAAAAAGATTTCGGCTTAGCGGCCGAGGTTGGTGAAGAATCCCACGATCAAGACATGGAAGAAGTCCCAGAATTGCACGAAGCCGGCGAGTAAGATCATCGCGATGAGCACCACGATGGTCGAATCCACCAGTTCCTTGTATTTCTTCAATCCCTTGATTTTCGGATCAGATTCCCAAGGCCAACTCGCTTTGCGAAGTTCGCCTTTCACCTCACCCAGGAAACCGGAGATTTTTGAAAACATGATACGTTGAAAAATGGAACGAATAATAAGTTTGGCACGGAAGGTGGGACTCGAACCCACAACCAACGGTTTTGGAGACCGCTACTCTACCAATTGAGCTACTTCCGTATTGAGGCGACTGAAGGGCACCCCGTTTGGACGAGGTGCCCCCTGAGTCCAGCGTACCGAATTCCCCTTGAGGAGGAAACCCGGACGCCTTGTTTTGATTGCTTAGTCGAGGATTTCACCGACACGACCGGCACCTACGGTGCGGCCGCCTTCGCGGATGGCGAAGCGCATGGTTGGTTCCATGGCGATTGGTGTGATCAATTCGACTTCGAGACCGATGTTGTCACCAGGCATCACCATTTCGACACCTTCAGGAAGCTTGATGCTGCCGGTAACGTCGGTGGTGCGGAAGTAGAACTGCGGGCGATAGTTTGAGAAGAACGGGGTGTGGCGTCCGCCTTCTTCCTTGGAAAGGACGTAGATTTCGGACTTGAACTTCTTGTGACCCTTGACGGTGCCGGGCTTGGCGACGACTTGACCGCGCTCGACCTGATCCTTTTTGAGACCACGGATGAGAAGGCCCACGTTGTCACCCGCACGACCTTCGTCGAGGAG
>CAYRLT010000488.1:0-2941 GCA_964425095.1 uncultured Luteolibacter sp. | reverse complement strand
GTGGCGCGCGATATATCGGCCGCGCAGCCGGATTTTGACCCCAACGCCCCCGTGGCAACATGGCTTTACCATGAGCGGGTTTGGCAGCAATGGGAAGTGCCGCAGTGGAGATTATTCAGCTTAGTTTTCCACACCGATCTTCATGGAATTGACCACGCACACCTTGTTCATGATTTCAGCGGTTTTGGGTAGATAGTGGCCGACTTGAATGCCGTCGGCCTTGGTGGCGATTGTTTGGGTTTTTCCCATGATGGCCTTTTTCTTCGGTTTGGGGTCGAATGTATCCACGTGGCTCATGCCACCGGCCATGAAGAGATAGATGATATGTTTTGCCTTGGCTGCGACGACGGGGGCTGCCGAGAGCGTGGGGCCGAACATCGGAACGAGGTGAACGCCTAACAGGGCGCGAGCAGCGTTGCTGAGGAAGGCGCGGCGGGTGGGTTCGTCGGCTTTGAGGAAGGGGGTCATAGGGGTAAAAGCTGAAATGCTGAAAGCGGATGTGTTTGGGTATGGCGGTTGCAAATGGCCGCTACGGGTTATTGGAGGAATAGGAATTCGGAGCACATGATGAGGGCTGCGGCGATGTTGCGAGGGCCTTGCTCGCCGCTCGCTTTAAGCTCTTGTGTCATCCACTGGAGTTCTTCGTTGGAGGGGGATCGGTTTAAGATGGTTAGATAAAGGCGGCGGATTTTTTGTTCTTCAGTGGTGGCACCTTCGAGGCAACGGTAGAAGTTTGCTTCGGGGTTGTTGATTAGTTTTTCCTGCACGAATCCGTTCATGAGCGAGAGGACTTGGCTGACATTGGGTTCGCGGCTGGCAGCATCTACGACTTCGCGGTCCGAAGCCCCGAAGAGGTAGAGCAGGTGGTCGCGCGGGGCGGGCGAAGGCAACTCGGAAGCGCGGACGAGGGAGGTGTAGGCATAGGTGCTGCCTTGTTGCATCATGGACATCGAGCTCTCCTCTCCGCCGGATCCCGTGGAACTGATATCCTTCGCGAGTTTGTTGAAATACTTGCGCATATCGGACGGGTCCTTAATGGCGAGGACTTCCTTAGAGAGTTCCGGCATGGATTTTTTTCCAATTAGAACGGGGCGGCCGTTGATGTGGACGCGGGTGTCGAGCTGGGCGGGAGGCAGCTTGTCGGGATCGCCGATGGCAAGGGTAAGGAGCGAGTCCCAGATTTGTTCGGCGGTGAGGCGGGTGATCTTGCGGCCGTGAAAATCGTCGCCGCCTTCGACTTTGGATGCGTCGGGATTGGTGGCGAACTGGAAGGTGCGGGTGAGGAGTAGAACGTGTTGGAAGGAGCGGAGGTCGTATCGGAGTTCGATCATCAGGTCTTCTAACAATTGAGCGAGATATGGGTGGTGGGTTTCAGCAGGTTTTTTGTATTCATCTACCGGTTCGTAAAGACCGCGTCCCATGATGCGTGTCCACATGCGGTTGGCGATCACACCGGCGAAGCGTTTGTCGGTGCGGGAGGTGACCCATTCGGCAAATTTCTGACGACCGTCGTCGTGTTGTTTGCGGTCAGACATGCGGGTGGGCTTGCCGTAGGGAACGCGTGCTCCGACGATTTCGCCGGGGTCGCCATCGCGGTATTGATAGTCCTGGGGCAGAGGGATGCTTCCAGATCCGCCGCTGCCGAGTGAGGCGTTGAAGATTTGATCCCATAGCATTTGTGCGACGCGGTATTCGTGGGTGTTGCGGCGGGTTTCATCGCTCCACTCGTCCCATACCGGCTGGATGGCGCTGCGGGAGAGGGGTTGCTGGCCGTGGGTGAAGGCGGCGAGTTGATAGAAGTCGTGACGTTCGATTGTGCCGTGGGGATCATCGTGGCACTGGGCGCATTCCATGCGGTCGCCGAGGAAGATGCGCATGGTATTGGAAAGGTTGTCGAGCGGCATGCCGCGGTCGCGCGTGTAGTAGCCGACGGCGGCGGTTTTGGGATCCCAGGCATCGCCGGAAGAGGCGAGGAGTTTGTCGGTGAATTCGTCCCACCGCAGGTTGTCGCGGATGGACTGGCGAATCCAGTGGCGGTAAGGGGCAAGAGGAATGGAGCGGTCGGCACCGCGGTCCGTGACGCGAAGAAGATCGAAGGCCCAGTTTGTCATGTGGCTGGAGTAGCCGGGCGACTGGAGGAGGTAGTCGATGAGTCTCGCGCGCTTGTCGGGATCTTCCTTTTCGAGGAATGGCGAGGATTCCTCGACGGAGGGCATGCGACCGATCGTGACGAAGAAGGAGCGGCGGAGAAAGGTGGCGTCGTCGGTGACTGCGGGGACTGGTAGTTTCTGGTTGCGGTAAAAGGTGGCGACCTGTTGGTCGATACTTAGCGCCATCTTACGGAGTTTTGCAGCGTCCGGCGGGGAGGTTGATTCAGCCTGCACCATGCCTGTGGCAGTCAGGAGCAGGAGGAAAGTTGCGACCGAAAGGGCTTTTGTCATCATTAAGCCACAGCTTGATTTCGATTTGCCCATGCGTCAATACGCCAGAAAGAGCAGCATCATTCCGACACTCCATTCAGGCATCCTGATCCGGGCGGGCATAATGATTTGGTGCATCCAGCAGGTGAAACACGCATCCGATGTGACATCACGCTATAATTATTGTCGTGTCTGCGACAATAATTGTAGATGGCTTTAGGTGCGGTCCTGCGGTCGAGTTGGCGCAAGACCATGGGGCAAACAAAACCCAGTCCCGGGATTGACGCGGGCGGCTTGGTCGAGTGAGATTCCGCTTCCGCCGCTGGCGGATTCTCCATGGACTATTCAGCGAAAATCGCCCGCAATGTCGCCTCGATCCCGCGCTCGGGCATCCGCGACTTCTTCGAACTCGTGCAAGGCCGCGACGATGTGATCTCGCTCGGCGTGGGCGAGCCTGACTTCGTCACGCCATGGAACATCCGGGAAGCCGCGATTTATTCGCTCGAAAAAGGCCAGACGAC
>CAYRLT010000487.1:0-2229 GCA_964425095.1 uncultured Luteolibacter sp. | reverse complement strand
CTGTCATGGCCTGTGGACGATCCTCGCCATTGGGGCGGTGCCAAACGCGAGATGATGTGGCAAAAATTCGCGGAAATCGCCGCCGCCATCTCGCGCCATGAGCCCGTCCGAATCAACGCGCCAGGAGCCGACCACGCGGCGATCGCCGCCGCTTGCAACCGCGCTAAGGCGGTGCCGGAACACGTGCAACTCTTCGATCACTCGCACAACGATGTCTGGTGCCGCGATCACGGACCGATTTTCCTGAAACACCGGGAGACCGGCGAAGTCGCCGTCAGCGATTGGGAATTCAACGCTTGGGGCGGGAAATTTCCGCCCTGGGATCTGGACAACGCCATCCCCAACCGCATCGCCGCCGCTCTCGGCCAGCGGGTTTTCAAAGGCGGCATGATCCTCGAAGGCGGTGCCATCGAAATCAATGGCGCGGGCCAACTCCTCACCACTGAGGCCGTGCTGCTCAACCCGAACCGCAACCCCCAGTTGAACCGCCAAGACATCGAACAACACCTCCGCGATGGCCTCGGGGTGTCCGAGATTCTCTGGCTGAAACGTGGCATCGAGGGCGACGACACCGACGGCCACATCGACGACCTCGCACGCTTCACCGATGAGCGGACGATTCTCGCCTGCATTGATCGCGGACCCAACAACCGCGACATCCTCAACGACAACCTCGCCCGCCTGCGATCTTTCCTTGGCCCTAACGGAAAACCCTTCGAGGTGCTGGAAATCCCGCTGCCGGAAGCTTGTGAAGTCCCCGGTTGGAGATTGCCCGTGCTGCCAGCCTCTTATGTGAATTTCCTCATCGTCAACGGCGGCGTGCTCGTCCCAACCTTCCGCCAAACACACAACGATGACCGCGCACTCGGCATGATCCGCGAGTTGTTTCCAGACCGCGAAATCACCGGCATCGATTGCCTCGATCTCGTCGAAGAGGGCGGCACACTCCACTGCATCTCTCAGCAACAACCGGTTTGATCACCCGCCGAAATGGAACCCGCTATCGGAATATGGATGAATCCGGCGGTTACGCGGCAACAGAGTCACGGAGTGACCATGACCGGAGCCGGGCGTTTCTTTTTCTTGCTGTTGTCGAGCTTCTGCTCGGCAAGCCAGGCAATGACGTCGCGGATTTCGTTGGATGAAAGCATGGTGGCCATCGGTGGCATGGCGGAAATCGGCGGCGTCTGGCTGGCAATATCAGCTCGGGCGACTCGCAGGACACTGCCCGCGCTATCAAAATCGACATGATTGGGTTGATCCTCAATAAGAATACCGGCGACGGTTTTTCCGCCCTTGAGAGTGGCACTGGCGATGCCATATCCCATCGTGACTTTGGCACCGGGAACGATGAGCGATTCGAGGAAATACCTGCGCTCTTGGCGCAGGCCGACGCCCGCCAGTGAGGGGCCCGCATCCCCTCCCCCGTGGCCGCCGGAGTGGCAGCGCATGCACTGGCCTGCCGGATGAGACTCGAATACCTTGGCTCCTTTTAGCGGATCGCCTCCTTCGAGCGATGGAAGCCAGACTGCCAACGAATCGGTCGATGCGCTTTGGGCGGACTTGAATGCGGCGAGCGCGGATTTGATCTCAGGCTCAGGACGTTTGGCCGCGGCATCTAGCAACTCGAGCGCGGCCGGGGAAACTCCGTTGTTCTTTTGCAGTGCGGCCAAGCCGGAAACGAATAGTTGAGCGGTGCCCGGAGCTGTGATTTCAGCGACGAGTTTCCAGGCCTCCTGTCGGCGATGGGCACTGCCGCTGGAAGTGGCTTTCACGAGGTCGTCGAGAGCGGCTTGGGGTGAGAATTTAGCGAGATAGCGAAGCGCGCCGATTGCCAGATCGTCGTCCGCACCATGGGCGAGATCGGCGATCAACCCATCGAGATCCGCAGGCTTGCGAGCGGTGTAAAGATCCAGCGCTTCGACCCGGGCGCTGCCGGGAACCGTGTCATTGAGGACGAGCGCACGCAGCACTCCGTCAGTGACGGTGGATAGATCGAGTTGGTTTTTCTGGACCAGCGCGAGCGCCGATTCAAGGAACTTGCCGTCAACCTGCACAAGCGGGGTGACACTGGTGACTAACACCTTGCGGGATCGGTGTGGAAAACTATGAATAGATCCCGCCCCAGACTTTCTTCAGACGGGCGATGGAGTCACCCCAGGGAGCCTGTTTGTAGATCCAGACCCGCACCCAGCGTATGAAACGCTGTGTCCGCTGAGTGGCTCTAGT
>CAYRLT010000486.1:0-3287 GCA_964425095.1 uncultured Luteolibacter sp. | reverse complement strand
GTTTGCAAATAATAAAAGTTAGAATGTTTTAACTATTTAACTGTTTTGACTTCTTAGCTGAAAGAGTGGTGCTTTGCTTCGGATCGGGCTGGGGTGGGCGGTGTCCGAGAGGAAGAAGGAACAGGCGTGTTTCATGACCTTGTCCGTAGGGTGTCAGCCAGCATTGGCGCGCATCTTGGAAGGCGGTTTTTTCCGTGAACAGTTGACGGAAAACTGTGAGTTTTCGGCCTGCCGCTAGATTTTCCCGTTTATGAATCAGTGGGCCAGGACGCGTGTCTAGGAAGTCGATTTCACAGGAATCCAGACGACGAGGCCGCTGCTCTCCAGAGTGGAGATCCTACCGATGCGGCAATCCTCGCTGGCCACAGGATGCGATCCCACGACTTGAGCCTTGGCGGGACGCGTTCCCCAGTTGCGGATGCTGATGCGCTCGGCGCCCGTGACGTCCCGGAGATCGGCATGAAGCGTTAGGTTTTCTAAAACCGACAAGTCTTCATACAAGCCGAACTTTTGCGGCATGTATCCGATCTCGCGGTGAAGGGCCGCGGATTCGTGCACATAAGCGCGCACCCACACCGGATGCTCAAGGGAGAGAGATAAAACCGTGGCCCCGGCCTGGACGATCGCTCCGGGTTCTACCGCGCGCGTCAGCACCACGCCATCCGAGGGTGATTTGAGGTCGGTGTCCTGCAAGCGCATCGTGGCACTCGCCCGGGCGGCTTTGGCTTGGGCGACTTTTGCCTCGGCTGCTGCAATTTCTTCCGGGCGGTATCCGGTCTCCAGCAATTTGAGTTTTGCCTCGGCGAGTTTCACCCGTTGTTTTGCCGCATCGAGTGAGGTTTGGGCGCTTTCGAGATTTTGCCGAGATGTGCCGCCGCCGCCGACCAGGCTGGCTTGGCGGGCGAGGATGTTTTCCGCGTCTTTTTTCGCGACTTGGCTTTCCGCCAGTGCCGCCCGTGCTTGTTCGATTTCCTCAGTTCGGAAGCCCGCTTGTTTCAGTCGTTGATCCGCCTCAGCGGCGGCCAAAGCGGCATCCAGATTGGCGAGTTCGTGTTCGTAGGGTTCGCGGTCGATTTTCGCCAGGATTTCGCCCGCCTTGACGGAATCGCCCTCATCTTTGAACATTTCCTGCAACCTGCCACCTACGCGGAAACCGAGATCGACACCCCGGATATCGACGTTTCCATAGAGCGTGAGTCCGGCGGTCGGCTTGAGGAATTGGTAGCGGAAATGCCAGCCAATGGCGGATAAACCAGCCAGGAGAACCAGCACGAGCAGAGGTTTTTTCATGTCGGTAGATTCGGATTCCTGGGCCAGTTTCACCAGCGCCGTGACAGAGTCCACTAATTCGGCGGTCATTTCAACCCCGCGAATTTTACGATTCGCCGCGCTCGGTTTGCCAACTTTCGGAAATCGGTTTGCACGTGGCGGGCTCGCGCTCTACAAAATGTGGCACGCCATGTCCGACAAACCGTTTTTCTATCAAGACTCCTTTCCGCTCGGCCCAGACACCACCGAGTATGAATCCATCAGCACGGAGCACGTCAGTGTTGTCGAATTCGAGGGGAAACCAATCCTTAAAATCGCTCCCGAAGGTCTCACTTTGCTAGCCGCGGAGGCCATCAAGGCGATCAATTTCACACTGCGGCCGGCCCATCTCACGCAGGTGGCGGCGATTCTTGACGACCCGGAAGCTTCAGAAAACGACCGGATGGTCGCGCTGATGCTGTTGAAAAACGCCGAGATTGCCGCCCATGGCATTTTGCCATTTTGCCAAGACACCGGGACGGCTACGATTGTCGGGAAAAAAGGCCAGCAAGTCTGGACCTCTGGTGATGACGCGGAGTTTCTCTCCAAGGGCATCTATCAGACCTACACCAAGGAAAATCTGCGCTACTCGCAGACCGCGCCGCTCAACATGTATGACGAGGTCAACACCAAGACCAACTTGCCCGCGCAGATCGATCTTTACGCGACCGAGGGCGATGCCTACAAGTTTCTCTTCGTCAGCAAGGGTGGCGGCTCGGCGAACAAAACGTTTCTCTATCAGGAAACCAAGGCGCTGCTGAATCCAACGCGGCTCAAGGAATTCTGCGTTGAGAAAATGAAGTATCTCGGCACAGCAGCCTGTCCGCCCTATCACCTCGCGTTTGTCATCGGCGGCACCTCGGCCGAGACCTGCCTCAAGACGGTGAAGATGGCGTCCACCAAGTATTACGACGCTCTGCCCACCTCCGGCAACGAGCATGGCCAGGCATTTCGCGACTTGGAGCTCGAAAAGGAACTGCTCGCCATGGCCCGTGAGATTGGCATCGGTGCGCAGTTTGGCGGCAAGTATTTCGCACTCGATGTGCGCGTCATCCGCCTTCCGCGTCACGGAGCGTCTTGTCCGGTAGGGGTCGGCGTTTCCTGCTCGGCCGACCGCCAAGCGAAGGCGAAAATCACCAAGGACGGGATTTTCCTCGAAAAACTTGAAAAGAACCCGGGCCGATTCATTCCAGAAAAATTCCGCGATTGGAAATTCAAGGGTGTGCCGATCAATCTGGATCTCGGCATGGAGGAGACGCTCAAGACCTTGAGCAAATATCCTGTGACTACGGCGGTCGCGTTGTCCGGCACGATCATCGTGGCTCGTGATATTGCGCATGCGAAGCTCAAGGAAATCCTCGAGAAGGAAGGCGAGCTGCCGGAATATTTCAAAAAGTATCCGGTCTATTACGCCGGACCCGCCAAGACACCGGCGGGCATGCCATCCGGATCATTCGGGCCAACCACCGCCGGTCGGATGGACAGTTATGTCGATCTGTTTCAAGCGCACGGCGGCTCAATGGTGATGTTAGCCAAGGGCAATCGCTCGTTAGCTGTGACCGAGGCCTGCAAGAAACATGGTGGATTCTATCTAGGTTCCGCAGGTGGCCCCGCCGCCTTGCTCGCGCAGGACCACATCAAATCCCAGGAAGTGGTCGCATTTCCCGAGCTTGGAATGGAAGCCGTCTGGAAAATCACAGTTGAGAATTTCCCGGCGTTCATCCTTGTGGATAACAAGGGCAATGATTTCTTCACCCAGCTCAACCACTGCCCGGTCTGCAAGTAGGCTGATTGGAGCGCGGGAAGCAGCGATGCAGCCCCGGTAGGGCGGATCCGGGCCGGTCCGCCCAATACTGGCCACTTAAGAGATTTTTTGATTTACCAGTTGGCCGCAGGGAGGGAAGCTTCCCGCATGGCCAGATACGCAAAGCAATTGTCACGGGGAGAAGCCGCTACTGACCACCTCAGCGCGGGTATTT
>CAYRLT010000485.1:0-1665 GCA_964425095.1 uncultured Luteolibacter sp. | reverse complement strand
GGGCCTTGGCGGGATTGAAGAGCCCGGTCTGATCGCCCAAGCGGCTGGCAGGTTCGTCCACCGTTTCGATCTTCTGGAGGGGCATGGCGAATCCCGCGACATCCACCTCCCGCCGCCGGCCGTACTCGTCGTACTTACCCTCCCACACCAGCTCCGTCCGCATCTGCGACAGGGGATGCGGGTTTCCCGGCCCGAATGCATACCCATTCTTCATGATGACCTCTTTACAGTTTCTCTAAAGGCTTCCACCGTTCAGGGCATTTCAAAATATAGCCATCATCCTTTCTTACCTCCAACGGGAATAAGCTTTTGGCAATTTTAGCCCTGCCTATCGTAAAAGAAGCGCTTGCATATTTATCAAGTTCCTTGGAAAAGCGGTCCGGAGGAAATGCAACGATCACGTTTTTCTTAGGGAAGAGAAGCCTGATCCTGTTGATTGGTGGGACTATACTGAGCGTCATAAATAATTGCCGTTTTAAATAATTTGTGCTATACCGTTTTCATGACGGTACGAATTGACAATGAAAGCGCCATATTTGTTCTGCAGGACGAGATTCAACGATCCGAGCAAGCACGATACGATCATCGTCTTCACGTTGTATTGCTCGTCGCAAAAGGCATGACATGTCCTGCTGTAGCTGAATTACTTGGCGATCCCGAACGAACCATCCGCTACTGGGTTCAAAATTATATATGCAATGGTTTACAGGGATTGATTGAAAATGAGCGTAGCGGCCGTCCATCGCGTCTTGAGCCAAAGGATATTGATAAAATAGGAAAGGTCCTTCGGGGTACGCCAGAAGACGTCGGCTTATGCGGTGTGATATGGGATGGCAAGACGTTATCGGCATATATTCAAACTGAATTTGGCATTACATTAGGGGTTCGACAGTGCCAGCGTCTATTCAGGGATTTGGATTTTCGCCTGAGAAAGCCCCGTTCCTTGATCGCACGAGCCAATGAAGAGGAACAGAAAGTCTTTAAAAAAAAGCCCGACGCATGATTGCCAACGACAACATTGATGTATGGTCCTTGGACGAGGTTCATTTTCCGCAATATGGATCTCGATGTCAAATGTGGGTGCCACCCGAAGTGAAAGAGCCGGTATTGTTGCATCATCCAACGAGAAGGAGTGTCGGATATTTTGGAGCAGTACGAATTCGAGATGGAAAGTTTGTTTACCAAAGAGAAGATGACTCGTTTAATGGCGATACATTTTGGACTTTTCTCAAACGTCTCAGGAAGGCCAGTTGCCATGCACAAAGAAAGGTATACGTGATTCTGGATAACGCAAGATATCATCATGCCCGACTCCACAAGCAGTGGAGAGAATTGTGCTCACCCACATTCACACTCTTATTCCTTCCGGCATACAGTCCCGAACTGAATCCAATCGAACGTGTATGGAAATTGACTCGAAAGCTCAGCATTCATAATCGTTATTTCCCTACGCTTTGCCATGTTGTTGAAACGGTTGAATCTCAGTTCAATAAGTGGTCAAAGAAAAGCGAGGACCTCCGGCGGTTATGTGTTATTTAAGAGATAGTATTTCGGCAATTAGTTATGACGCCGCGTATAGACTTCGACCGGGGCATGGCTGATGTCCACGTCGAGCGCCCGGGCGGCAGGACCGCAGACGAGCAGAACAAGAGCCATCACTGCTGC
>CAYRLT010000484.1:0-4764 GCA_964425095.1 uncultured Luteolibacter sp. | reverse complement strand
CGCGGAGTTGTGTACGGATGATAGGAGGGAAGTCGCCTGCTCGACAGAGGAAGACTCGCGAAAAGGAACCCAAGGCAACTAAATTGTCAATTTGACCAACAAACGCGTCGACAGCACATCGCATGCCGAACACAACTGGCAGGATGCTCCAGCTACGGTTAGACTGCCGGTGCTGTGGCGATCGCCTTTTCGATGATGGCGGTGGCCTCTGCGAGTTCGGCGCCGACGAGTTCAAGTCGTGGCGGACGGACGCGGTTGTTGCCGAATTTTCCGCCGCTGGCGAGGGTTTGCTGGAGTTTGATCAACTGCACGAACTTGACCACCGTGTCCATGCGGAGCAGTGGCAACATCCAGATATAGATTTTCATGGCTTCCTCGATCTTGCCGGCCTCGGCGAGTTCCATGAGTTTCACGTTGTGCTTCGGGAACGCATCACCCACGCCGGTGATCCAGAATTTCGAGCCCATGGGGAAACTTTCCAATGCGCAATCATCCACACCCACGCCGATGACCAGGCGGTCACCGCAAAGTTCGCGGATGGCAGCCACACGGCGCGCATCGGTGGACGATTCCTTGACCGCGGCGGCGTTGGGAAGCTCATCGGCGAGTTCCTTTAACTGCGCGGGAATGAAGTCAGTTTTGTAGGCGACTGGGTTGTTATAAATGACGCATGGCAGATCGGTCGCGGAAATAACCGCCTTCATGTGGGCCTTCATTTCACGCCAGTCGGACGAGTAGAGATAGGGCGGCAGCACCATCAATCCGCGGCAGCCGTTGTCCTTGGCGGCCTTGGCAAGATCCACCGCTTCCTTGGTAGAAAGCGCGGCGATGCCGGGAATGATCGGGGTGCCGGGCAGTGCGTCGACGTAAGTTTTCTGAACAGCCACTTTTTCCTCAAATGAGAGCGTTGCACCCTCGCCGAGCGAGCCGTGAGTGATGATGGCGCTGCAGCCGCATTCAATCAGCCATTTTCCGTGCTCGGCCATAATGCCGTGGTCGATGGTGAGGTCGGCGTTGAATTGGGTGAGGGTGGCGGGCATGACGCCCTTCCATTGGATGCTCATAGGATGATGGGATGTGGTGTTGTGAACGCCGACAAGTGAGGAAAAAATCAGCCCTGCCGCAAGCCTGAATCGGTCTTAATCCTCTGCGATTGTTGCAAAATTGATCCGTGACTACCAAATCGGCACATGGGCGTCCCAAAATACGATCTTGGAGCTAGAACGGACAGAGATGAAATCGGAAAATCGGGGGGTTATTCAGGATTGACGGGTTCACAGCGGACGCACAGATTTTCTCGCCATTTAGAATTTCAAAATATTGAAATGACTGCGCCATGAGCACTTTCTCACTTAAACCCGCTATTCCTGCAGCGCTCGATCCCGGTTTCCTGCCAGCAGTGCTCTTCAACCGCCATTATCTTCAAAGCGCGCGAGCTTCCGGCAAGGCAGTTCCGCTGGTGCTCGGCCTCGAACGCGAATGCGGACTGATTTCCCGGTTCGAGACGATGGTCAAACCCACTGCCGATGCCGAAACACAGCTTTACGTCGAGCGCATCGTCAAATTCCTGATCTGGTCGTGCGGCGGATGGAAACTCCACGTCGGAGGGCCGAAAGCCATCGGCGAGATGATCCGCAAAACCTATTCGGCACACGGAGCCCGCAAGTTCGATTGTGAAATGATGGCAATCGCCTATGGAAAAAAATTCGAGGTAGTCCTAACTGATGCGGAAAAGGTTCCAGCAACGAAGGACATGCAAATCGCGGCGGGAGGCCATCTCAAAGGCTGCCGCATCGGCTTCGATCTCGGCGCGAGTGATTACAAGGTCTCCGCCGTAATCGATGGCGAGGCGGTCTTCACCGAGGAAACTCCGTGGGACCCGAAAAACCAGGCCAACCCGGAATATCACTATCATCATCTCTCCGCTGCCCTGCACCGCGCCGCAGCGCGCATGCCCCGCGTGGATGCTATTGGCGGCAGCTCGGCAGGCATCATCGTGGACAACGAAATCCGCGTTGCCTCGTTGCTGCGGTCCATTCCAAAGAAATTGTTTCCACAGGCCGCGGCGGTTTTCAAACGCATCCAGAAGGAATGGAATGTGCCGCTGGTGGTGATGAACGATGGTGATGTCACGGCCCTCGCAGGCGCGCTTTCCCTCGGAAAAACCGGCATGTTAGGCGTCGCCATGGGTTCCAGCGAAGCCGCAGGATTCATGGACAAAAAAGGCCGCATCCTCGGCTGGCTCAACGAACTCGCGTTTGCCCCAGTCGATTACAACCCCAAGGCCCCCGCCGATGAATGGTCCGGTGATCGCGGCGTCGGCGCCTTGTATTTCTCGCAACAAGCGGTCAACAAGCTACTGCCCGCCGCGAAAATCAAGTTACCGAAAACCATGGACCTGCCCGAGCGGCTCAAGGAGGTGCAAGACCTCATGACCAAGGGCGACGAACGGGCGGCGAAAATCTATCAAACCATCGGCGTTTATCTGGGATACACCATCCCCCACTATGCGGACTTCTACGATTACGCCCACATGCTGATCCTCGGGCGCGTGACCACCGGCAAGGGTGGCGATATCGTTCTCGCCAAAGCGCGCGAAGTGCTCGCGAAAGAATTCCCCGAAGCTGCCGCCGGAATCGCCATGCATGTGCCCGATGAGAAAACCCGCCGGGTCGGCCAAGCCGTCGCCGCAGCCAGCCTGCCGAAACTCAAAAAGTAATTTCATGAAACCGCACAATCCCACCTCGGAAGTTTTCATTCCCGACGCAAAACCGGAGGCCGAGGCACTCCAACGCATCACGCACCTGGGAATCGGCGCGCATCAGGACGACCTCGAATTCATGGCCTTTCACGGCATCCTCGAATGTTTCGCCCGCGACGACCGCTGGTTCGGCGGAGTCACCTGCACCAATGGTGCCGGCAGTTCCCGCACCGGTCCTTACGTTGCGTTTTCCGATGTCGAAATGATGGCCATCCGCCGTCAGGAGCAAAACACCGCCGCCGTGATCGGCGGATATGGTGCGATGATTCAACTCGATTACCCGAGCAGCGCGATCAAAAGCCCGACCGCGCAAGAGCTGAAAAACGATCTGAAACAAATTCTAACTGCCACCCGTCCGGAGATTGTTTATACGCACAACCCCGCGGATAAACACGACACCCACATCGGCGTGACCGTGGCCGCCCTGCAGGCGATGCGCGAACTCCCGCGCGACCAACGGCCGAAACAAGTCATCGGCTGCGAAGTCTGGCGCAATCTCGACTGGCTGCCCGACGAACACAAAGTGCTCATGGACGTCAGCGGACGCGACAATCTGGCCGCCGCCCTGAACGGCGTGTTCGACTCACAGATCGCCGGCGGCAAGCGCTACGATCTCGCCACGCTCGGCCGCCGCGCGGCCAATGCCACCTTCTTCAATTCGCATGCCACCGACGCCTCCACCCAAGTTATTTTCGGCATGGACCTAACTCCCCTCGTAGCCGATGAGTCGATGGATATCGTGGCCTATGTCAGCGATCTGCTCGATCAATTTCACAGCGACGTGCGCATCAAACTCAGCCAACGACTCGGACAAGCCTAATGGAAATCATCATTCAACCCGCACCGGAGGCCGCGACAGACATCGCCGCGCGCATCATCGCCCGCCAACTGCACGAGAAACCCAAGTCTGTGATCGGCCTTGCCACCGGCAGCACTCCCCTGCTGCTTTACCGCAAGCTGATCGACATGAATCTGGATTGGAGCGGAGTCACCACATTCAACCTCGATGAATACATCGGTCTGCCGCGCGAGCACCCGCAAACCTATCATTCGTTCATGTGGGAAAACCTCTTCCAGCATATCAATATCGCAGAGGAAAACATCTACATTCCCGACGGCAACGCTAAGGATATCCCGCAATTCTGTAAGGAGTATGAACAGCAAATTCTCGCTGCTGGCGGCATTGATATCCAAGTGTTAGGCATCGGCACCGATGGTCACATCGGCTTCAACGAACCCACCTCCTCGCTGGCTTCCCGCACGCGCATCAAGACGCTCACGCAACAAACACGCAAGGACAACGCCCGCTTTTTCGGCAGCGAAGAGGCGGTTCCTCACCACGTCATCACCATGGGCATCGGCACCATCATGGAGGCGCGCCAAAACCTGCTGCTCGCCTTCGGCCAAAACAAGGCCCGCGCCATCGCCGAAGCCGTGGAAGGCCCGATCACCGCCAGCAATCCGGCCACCATCCTGCAAATGCACCCGGTCACTAAGCTGTGCATCGACGAGCCAGCAGCGTCTGATCTGAAACGCGCCGATTATTACCGCTGGGTGTATACTAACAAACCAGCTTGGCAAACGTTCTGAGCGCTTCTCGCTAGGGCGATCAAGCTAAGAGGATGTCTTAATATTGCTGAAGGCTGGGACCGATATTGCCTTCGGCCATGCGGAATGCGTTTCGCGGAGTATATATGCTGCTACGAGCAACCGGGGCATTCCGGGCGGTCCGAGAGAATGTGGTATGAACGAGCGGCCACGAGTTGATTTTCAAGCATTTTCATGGTCGCCCGCGTCCTCCTTTCATTCGCCAGGCCGCCCGGAGGATCGGTCCCTGCCATTTTAAAGACCGACTCTTAGAATTTATGGGACAATCGAGAATCTAGTGGGTAATGCCGTTTTTGGCGATCGAATTGATAATCTCGTTTAGGAAAGTTGCCCGCAAGGTTCCGCTGCGAGAATGGGCCCCTTTAAAGCTCGTCGGAGCAGCGGGTTCTTGCGGG
>CAYRLT010000483.1:0-2865 GCA_964425095.1 uncultured Luteolibacter sp. | reverse complement strand
CAGCTTGCATTGCAAGGCATCCTTCAGATCGATGCCACCAATGCCGGGGTTGTCATAGGTGCGAACATCGAGATTTTTCAGAATCACATGGACCGCGGAAAATCCGCCATAGAGGGACTTGTCGGATGGGGTGGCGGTAATGACCGACGGGCCTGACCCGGCAAGGCATTTCAAGATGGTGCCCCGGTTTTGCAGAGGAAAGGAGCCGATGGTGCCGAAGACGGGAGTGGGCTCGTGCTCGCCAGTGATTTCCAATGTTATCCAGCTCGGGTTCGGACTCGACACGGGGGGAATGATGATACGCCCGCGATAGACGCCGTCGGGCAAGATCACTCGACCGCCACCGGCCTCAACGACCGCCTTGAGACAGCGGGAAAAGGCGTCTGTGTTATCCGTGGCATCGTCGCCCTTCACGCCGAAAGCACGCGCGTCAAACAGGCGCGGTTGCGGAGTGGCAGCCACAGATTGGTCATTGGCGGTCGCCGGGGGATTGCCCGACAAAGGTTTGCTGGTGATCAGGCCGATGCCACGGCTTTTGTTTCCCACCGCGCAGTAATAGAGGTAGAAGGTCTCGTTGGCCGGGTTCCATACCAGAGAGATCTTATGCGAGTATTCCTTGTCCAGTCCTGACGGATTGCCCCCTGCCACATAGAGCGGTTCGGGATGCGACGTCCAATTAATGAGATCGCGCGAAAAGGCGGCCATGATGTGGGCACCGCCTTTGCCAACCCCAAAGTAAAACATCACCCAGTGATCGCCATCGCGGAACACCTTGCCGTCGGAGCAAAACTTCTCGTCATAGCCGCCTTCCCGGACCTGCACAATCGGATTGTTTTCAAAGCGTTTCCATTTCAGGAGATCCCTGGAGGTTGCGCCACCCATCTGCTCGATCCAGACGGGCATTTTTTTTGCATTATAGAAGTTGTAGAATTTCCCTTTGTGTTCCACCAGCCAGGGCTGATAGATGCAGTCTTTTTCCCAGTCCGCGCAATCCTTGTCGTAAATCGAAAGAACCGCGGTGTCCTTGGCCCGCTGCCAGATCAGACCATCTTCGCTGGCAGCCACGCCTTCATAACCGGGGTCAATTTCATAGCCCCCCTGCTTTGGATAGCAGCCGTAGAGCGTCCAGAACCTGCCGTCGCGCTTCTTCAGCACACGCGGTGCCTTGATATCGTAGGACTCATACAGGTACGCGCCGATCACGCAGCCACCGAAGTCGAACTCGCCAGGCTTGCCGAAGCCCATGGCAAGGCGCGGGTTTGTCCAATTGACGAGGTCTGCGCTCTCGGCAACGAACGAGTTGTAGCCATTGCCATTGAAGGCGATAAAGCTCATGAACCATTTGTCCGGCTGGCCGGGCAATTGATAGACGCACGGGACGTCCGTATTGCGGAAATCCTCGTGACCGGGGATGTCTGGATTGGCCGGAATGACGTGCCCGGCCTGGTAATGCCAGCCGCGATATGGCGCAGACCACTTGTCCAGAGTCTCCCGGTCAATCTGCTGGGCCGACTTCGTTTCGGCGGCGTTGAGCGCTATGAGCGGTGCGATCAGCAGGCCGGCGAAGAGGGCAATGTTTGTTTTCATAATGGTAAGCTTTGTCTTGGTCGTGTTCATTTTATTGTTGCTCATGGTTTTACCCGCTCGAGCACCAGCACCCAGTCCTGCGGCGAAGGCACGTTTTTCCTGAAGCTGAAGGGCTTGGCATCCTTATCGCCCGCCTTTGCCGTGGCCTTAATAGTTCCCTGATCAAACTTCCTTCCTGTCGCCGGATCAAAGTAGTACACATGCCAGTCAACATCCGGCTCAAGATTTTTAACCTCCGGGCCATCCCAGTTGTAAATGCTGCGGCGCGGCAGGTAGACAAAACGCACTTCACCCGGAATGCCCGTGGCGAAACCATTGGTGTCAGCCCATTCGGGATGCACTTCGAAGCGGGACCATGGATACCGCTCCAACAGTTTCTTGGCCAGCCCGAGTTGGGTTGATCCCGGGTAGTTCATCCCTTCCTTCCATGTGGTCCAGTCGTAGGGCTGGCGGTCCCAGGCGCCCCAATTACCGTGATCGCCTTCGACACCAGCGTGCCAGACTCCTGCCGCTCCATAGGTGTGTCCGGCAGCACCGCTCAGCATGTTTCTCCAGAAAATATGCCGCTGAACATCGCCGAATCCCTGCTGCATGTGCCCCTCGTAGCAAGTTTCGCCGCACAGCACCGGCATGGCGGGCTTTTTCGCGCAGGCAGAAGTGAGAAGGGTAAGCGTGCCGTTAGCAACGGCTTCCCGTTCATCATGATTTCCACCGACCATGTCATAGTCGATCAGGCACTCATCCCCCTCGTCGCCACGCCGTCCCTGCCCGGTGTGACAGGTCAGCGGATGTTTGTACGGATCAATTTCCCTTACGTATTTTGCAACTTCAGCCCACGGGCCCTGCCCCCACTTGGTTTCATCAGCGATCTCGCCGGCGAGTATCCACATTACCGGGAAGGCGCCATAGCGCGCAATCAGATAGCGCCAGTGCCGCCTGATAGCAGGAACCCCGAATTTCTCCATACTGTTGCAATCGCCCCGCCCCCAGGCACCGACAATCGCCGGAACTATGCCGGCGTCAACCAGATGCCTGAACCTCCTGTCTGCATAGTCAAAATACTTCGGACTGACCACACTCATATCATTCGCCAAATAAGGCTGTCCGCCCTCATTCTCCAGGCTGGGTGCGAAGAAGTTTTCGTCGGGATAAGGGCCGCAGACAACCTGTACCACAGAGAATCCTTTGGCCTTACGATCGGCCGCGAGTTCCTGGAATCCCTCCCAGGTCATCCGCTTGCACAAACATTTCCACCAGGTGTCGGCAAGCCAGAGAAAC
>CAYRLT010000482.1:0-1818 GCA_964425095.1 uncultured Luteolibacter sp. | reverse complement strand
TTGGTTTGGGTTGCATGGGTGTCTAAGCGCACTATACTTGTATTACAGGCAGAATCTTTCGAACTGAATCAGGGAACGTCAATAATAATCCGCCACATAATAATCCGTCAAATTGCCAAAAATCTTCACTGCCGCACTGCGGGCTGCCAGTCAACCGAACTGAAAGCTGCCGTTGGTTCATCAGAACACTCGTAAGATGAGCTGACTATCGATCACTCCGCTGAATTCTGGAATGACAACCGACGCCTTGCAGTGGCGCACAAGTGACCCCGCTTTGGGCCGGTTTCCAGGATCGAGGTGACCCAAGGTGCCGCTATACAGGCCATATTGCTTCTAATATAAGCATAGGATCTTACGCCAGATGGGCATCCTGCGCCTCCTTCAAGCCGCCCGCCAGTCCGATTTTGCCGTTGGCCGGCATGCGCGAAGGTTCGGCCTGAAGCTGTGCGGGGAGCAGCGCCAAAACTACCATAGCACAACACATGAGCCCATTCTTCGGACTCATCCAGGTCTTCACACCCTTGACCCTGAGTTTCTTTCTCATTCGGTTATCTCCATGGCAATTCCTGCTACTTGATCGCAAAGTCCTTTGGCATCAGTCCTTTCTTAAAGGTCTCGCCGCCGAAACGTGATGCCTTCCAGTCACCCCCCACATAGCTGACATCCGCCTTCCGGGGGATCACGGATTCCAAACCCAACGCCCAATAGATACAGTTCACATGGAGACGGCGCAGATCTTCGTTTTCCATGTCTGCCGCCGCACCGATGGTGCTCATCACCACTCTTGAAACGTTTCCCGGCTCACGTTTGATCTCCCTGGTCCACACCATCGGCATGACAGACTTCTTCAGGTTGGGCGAATCGGTGGGGTTCATGCCCGTGAGAACCTGGCCATACAAATAGACCGTGGCAGCGGCCGGGAGCTTGGTGATCCGGTACACATCGGTCGGACCCCAAACATCATGCACGCCGTTCAGAATGGGATGTGATTCGTTCATGCCGGCACGCAGACCCCGCGTGCTTTCCTTGCCGTGGTCGCCGTAGTGTCCTTTCCACGATTCGCCGAACACGTCCACGGAGTATCCGCCGTTGCCGACATCGTAGCGCGCGTAGGGCGAATCCTTTCCGTAGCGGAAGGACAGCAGCGAGCAGCGAATTCCGAAGACCGGCTTGCCCGTTTCAAGAAACGCAACAAAGTGTTTCATCTGCTCTTCGGGCAGGGTCAAATCCATGGCAAACACCACCATCATGTCTGCATTTGTCAGTGCAGCCATCCCGGGGATGTTGTTCTTCACGCCCGGGTCGACCGTGCCGTCTTTCGGGTTCATGGAGAAGAGGACCGTGCATTTGAACCCATGCCGCTTCGCCAGGATCTTCGCGAGCATCGGCAGACTTTCCTCGCAGCGATACTCCCATTCGCCGCAGACGAACACGATGTGCTTGCCGTTTCCCGCGCCCTGGCCGGGTTCGTAGGTGATGGATCCGCTACCGGCAGGCCGGACCGTGGCCGCAGTGTTCGCGGCGTTCTGTCCGGACGCGGCCGGGAGTGCCGCCTTGACACCCTGGGGATGAATCGACTTCATCTTCCAGCAATTGACCTGCTCCACCAGGATGTCTCCGCCGCGGCTGAACAAATTGACGGCGAGATTCTCCGGAACATACTTGCCGGCGGCGACGGCGGCCTGGCGGTCGTTGGCAAATACTTCCACCAGATTCTTGTCGATGAATACCCGCAAGGTGAGGTCTTCGCCCTTCTTGAGTTCAAAAGGCGCATGGACGTTTCCGACCCTCAGCGTCTTGCTTTCAGGCACGACCGCA
>CAYRLT010000481.1:0-1918 GCA_964425095.1 uncultured Luteolibacter sp. | reverse complement strand
AACCCAATCGCGCAGGTCGGGCGGCAGGAGCAGCGGCGTGTCGTGGTCAATGTTGACGAAACGGACGGACATTTCCTCCATACGCGGCTACGCGCCTAATTATTCAGTGAATCTGATTTCTAAGTCCGACAGGCTGCTAGGCAGAAAATCTTGGAGCGCCCACTTTTCAGTGCGGAGTATGGTGAAGGTATTGCTGGTCGTGGTTGGCTCATTCGCGTTGGGAATGGCAGCGATGGAAAGCTCTGGGCACCATACTGGGATGCCATCGATGGCGACTGGTTTTACGACATCGACGCGGGAGGAGGGGAAGGCGAGGCTGAGATTTTCTTCCAGTTCTGGGTCTACATTCATGCCCAAGGGCATAAGGAAGAGATCGGGCTCGTCGAACTCGAGGGCGGCGCTGGTGGTGGCGATGGCGCGGCGGCGTGATCGTTCCGGCAGTCCGTGGTTTTGATGTTGGAGGGTGCGGATGAGGCGGAGGTCGGCGTGTTCGTTGAAGAAAGCCAACGCGGTGAACCACTGATATTGAAGGATGGCGACGAAGGCTTTGCCCGGGGTGAATTTCAGTGATTGGGGAAGGCCCATCAGGGCGACCAAGGGAGCGCTAAGTGCTTGCGTAATGATGGGGAAATTCGCTTGGTTACCGGCATTGCGGAAGGCGGTGAGGATGTCTGCGTATTTTCGGCTAATAGTCACGGTGGTGGCCATGACCTCGCCACCCGTGGCGGGGTAGGGAATTACGCGCCATGATGCCTGATCTGTAAGGATCGAGGCATCTTCGATGATCGAAGCGGGATTGTAAGTAGCGGTCTCGCGAAGCTCGGGAAGGGCGGCCGGGTTGTTGAGTTCGCGTTTGAGTTCGGCGGTCGCGAATTCATCGGCGACGTGAAGGATCACGCCGAGCGATGAGGCTTTCTGGGAGCGTGAGTGTTTGAGGATTTCCGTGAGGAGCGCCTCGAGTTTGGAGGCATCGCGAAGAATTTCATCGGTGAATGAAGGACCCGCTGTCCATTGGGCTTTCTTGCGATTGAAGTAGAAAGCGGTAATTTGAGAGCCATCCAGGCGGATATGGAGTTGAAAATCCAAGTCAAGCGCATCCTGATACCAAGCCGGATTGCTGGCACGGGAAGTATGGCGCAGAATGCTGCGGGCTTGCCGGTATTGTTGCAAGGCATTGAGGGATGCCGGATGTTGAATGGAGGCCAAGGAACTTGAATGTGTGAGAGTTCATGGAGGACTGGGGGGCGGTTCCGTTGAGGGGAGAGGCGAGTCTGAGCATGGAAACGGCCCGCCCACCATGGGCGGGCGGGCCGTAGAATTTGGGGTTTCTTAGAAGCAATTCCAAATTGAATTACCAACCGCTGGTTTCAGCAGCACTCTTATGGCCGTAGTCGGCTGCTGGCAGGCCATCAGCGCTAGGTACAATCCAGATGTGGTCGAAGTCTGCAGCGGTAGCTGCTGATTGCGGAGTGACGACTGTGCCGGCAGTATATGTCACAGTGGCGACGGTCGCTGGGAATTTCATGTATTGAAGCAGCATTGTTTGTGTGAACGGATCTGTTGCTTTGAGTTCGTTCATATTCTCATGGCCGCGCATTGCTTGCTGCGTGTTGCGGATATTCATGATATTGGCCGAGCGGTCGGAGCCTTTCTTCCAAGCGCGTGCGCCGACGAAGAGAATCGAGATCAGGGAGAGCAAGACGAGAATGACGACCGTCAATTCGAGGAGGGTCATACCTGCA
This sequence comes from uncultured Luteolibacter sp., assembly GCA_964425095.1. Classification (GTDB taxonomy): domain Bacteria; phylum Verrucomicrobiota; class Verrucomicrobiia; order Verrucomicrobiales; family Akkermansiaceae; genus Luteolibacter. Next base: position 176 of record CAYRLT010000481.1, on the reverse strand, counting down.
TTGCGCTTTTGGGTCAGTGTGTTGGTTTTCATAATTTTATTTCTATAATTGTATTCAGTTTTTGGTTTTTTTGTCGGAGTGAGACGGATTGGCGAGTTGGAAGGGTTTGATGTCTTCGGGTTCGTTAGGCTGTCTCGGAAAGGGGTTGGGGAATCGTTATGCGTTAGAAGTTATTT
>CAYRLT010000480.1:0-10089 GCA_964425095.1 uncultured Luteolibacter sp. | reverse complement strand
ACTAGAGCCACTCAGCGGACACAGCGTTTCATACGCTGGGTGCGGGTCTGGATCTACAAACAGGCTCCCTGGGGTGACTCCATCGCCCGTCTGAAGAAAGTCTGGGGCGGGATCTATTCATAGTTTTCCACACCGATCCCGTGCTCAACTAAAAGACAGGCTTTTTGAAAAAAGAATACTTGTCGTTGGCCAAACGACTCTGTTTTGCGTGAGAATCACGGCGCATGCTTGTGAAATTGGCCCGTGAAATTGCGGGACCTTATTTGGCTGCGGGCGGAGACGCCCGGGCCACTGTGGCGCGGATGGCGGCGCAGTGTGCGGCGACGCGTGAGGCGAGCGAGGCATGGCTGGGTGTTTCGAAAGTGAATGAGAGCGGGCATCCGAGTTTGGCGATGAAGATCGCCTCCGGCCATCCTTCTGGCAGATCGGCCTCTGCCGCGTGGAAAATCCAGCCCGGCCCGCGCGGTGAGTGGCCATCGATTTCATGCCCGGGATCGGGCAGAAACCATGGTTTCACCGCCGCAAGGAGCTCATCGGCGCGGCACGGTTCATCCACTCCGAGGTTGATTTCATAAAAATAAAATCCGTTCGCCTCCCAATCCTCGTGCAGCGAGAGGAACATGGTGGGTGGGTCTGAAGCTTCGAGCCACGCCGCATGGGCGGTGACTTCCACGCTGCGCCGCTTCCAGTAGTCGCGATTCAAATCAATCCCAGCGGCATTCTCGCGTCGGCCCTGCGCCAACCCCGTCGGATTCAGCGCCGGGCAAATCACCCAATCGATTTCCGGCGTGAAAAACCCGACACGCATCAATTCTAACAAAGCCAGCGGCCCGGCGGGTTCGTCACCGTGGATGCCGGCTGATAGATAGATGCGCGGCCCGGCGGATGGACGCCTCCACACCGCGAGCGGTCCGGCTTCCGTATCCGCCAGAATCGTTTCCGAAAACCCGGCGTCCTCGGCCACACGTCGGAACGCGGGCGGGAAATCCGGCCAGTGGAAGGGGTCTTGCATCGCCGTCATGATGAATTATAGATGGAAACTGGAAACCAAGAAACGCCGTAAACATCGAATCCTTCTCCAAAGCGCTCGACTCCCCGGGCTTTCCTGTTCCACCTTTCCCCGCATGAAACCTCGATTTTCCGCCCCGCACGGAGCCCAAGGCAAGCAGGCTCGCGAAAACCGCCACGTCCAAGTGGTGGAGAAAACCGTGCCGTCGCTGGATGAGGATGAGCTCATGGCGGTCGTCGCGCAGCATCAAGTCCCGTTCGTGCTCGTCCTCGATTGCGTGCAGGATCCACACAACCTCGGCGCTATCCTGCGCACGGCGGATGCGGCGGGTGTGCATGCGGTGGTCGCCCCGAAGGACAAGGCTGTCGGCATCACGGAGACTGTGCGGCGTGTTTCGGTCGGCGCGGCGGATCATGTGCCATTCGCCCAAGTCACCAATCTCGCGAGGACCATGGAAAAACTCAAAGCCGCCGGCTTATGGCTGGTCGGCACCTCGGATCACGCGACATCGAAGTCGATCTACGAACTCGATCTCAAAGGCCCGCTCGCCCTCATCATGGGGGCCGAGGAAAAGGGCATGCGCCGACTCACCGAGGACAACTGCGATTTTCTCGCCTCGATTCCGATGTCCGGGAAAGTCGAGTGTTTGAACGTCTCCGTGGCCGCCGGGGTGTGTTTGTTCGAGGCGGTGCGCCAACGCCGACCCGCGCCATGAACGAGCCGGTCCGCATTCTATCCGATCTTCATCTCGGTCACAAAATCTCGCGGATCGCGCAAGTATCGGCCCTTCGTCCGTTGATTGCGGGAGCGGGGACGGTGGTTTTCAATGGCGACACTTGGCAAGAGCTCGCGCGGCCATTCCGCGAGCGCTCCGCCGTCATGCTGGCTGAGCTGAAATCGCTCTGTGCGGAGGAGGAGGTGGAGGCAATTTTTCTACCAGGAAATCACGATCCCGGGTGGCCCGGCCCTGGTTGGATCGAGCTGGCGGGAGGCCGGATCATCGTGACTCATGGCGACGCCTTGTTGTTTTCCGGAGCGCCATGGAAACGTGAGATCCTCAACGCAACCGAGCGGGTGACCGAGTTATGGCAACAACATCCCACCGCCGAAAATGATGCGGATGAGCGCCTGCGGCTTGCCCGGGCCATCGCCCGCGACCTTTGCTCGGTGGAGCATCCCTTTGGCCGGAGTTTGCTACAGCGGGCATGGGATGCGGCGATGCCACCGAAGCGCGCCCTGCGCATGCTGGAGTCATGGTTCACCCAGGGAGCTATCGGCTCGCGCTTCTGCGATCGTTATTTTCCCCAAGCGGAAATGTTAGTGATCGGTCATTTCCACTGGCCGGGCAGTTGGTTGGCGGGACGCCGATGCATCATCAACACCGGCTCATTCATGGACCCCTGCCGCGCGCAATGGGTTGAGTGGAACAATGGCTGGCTCACCCGCGGAGAAATCGAGGAATCCCCGGATTTCTATCGCATCGGCCGCACGCTCGACATCTGGAGATTCTAACTTGCCACGGAGCGTAGGCTTCAGCCGGATGCCTTTAAGGATTCACAGGAGGGGCGAAACGTGTTCGCCCTGACAATGAGGTGACAATGGAAAGAGCATTGCTCACATCATTGGCTATTCATGGGCATCGGCGGACACGTTCCGCCGCTCCTTGGGACGCTTCGCTTTTTCGATTCTCCCCCGCATCAGGATTTCATCTTGCCGGACGCGTCCACATTCGTTAGGTTGCCGCCATGATCCAGTCACGGTTTCAAGTTTTGGCATTGCTGACATTCGTGGGCTTGACGAGCGTGAATTGGTCGCCGGAAGATGCCGGAGTTCAACTTTCCGATCCCGAAGTGCTGAAGCATCACGGCACAATGATCACACCTGTGTTGGATGATGTGATGCCACGAGGGAAGAACATCCTGTGGTGTGCCACTTTCCAGATGGCATGGGATTCCGCCACCCGGGATTTCGGCGCGCCGATCCGACTCGCTCCTGCATCCGATCTTGCGGATTCGCTGAACCGGAATCCATTTGATCGGCGCTGGGTGGACGAGGGCTCGGTCTTTCTCACCAATGGCAAAGTGAGTGATGGCGTAATGAAGAAAATCGACGACGGCGTGAAAAGCCTAACAGGATCAAAATCCAAATTGGCAGCTCGCCTCAAAAAGAGCATTGCGCCGGACGACCTGGTGTTTTTCGCCTGCTTGAGTAAGGACTTGGAGTTTCCAAAACCTTTCGCGAAATTGGGAACTTGGAAACTCGGGAAGCGGAGTGTTCCATGGTTTGGTTTCACTCCCGAGCAACAGGATACCGGGCCGCTGCTCAAACAAGTGCGGGTGCATCATTACGCCGCGAAAGATCATTTTGTCATCGAGTTGCTGGGCAAGACGCCGGATGACCAAATCATTCTCGCCAAATTTCCCGCCCTCCCGAAAACATCTGGCGAGGCAAGCCGCAACACGCTCAAGCACCTGCGTGCAAATGCCCCCCATGCTGAGGCTGCGGATCTGTTAGCCGTGCCGAATATCGTGGCAAAAGAATTCGTAGAATTTTCCCAACTCGAAGGCCGCAGGGTGATGGGCAACGGACTGATCCTTCGCAAGGCGATGCAGGCGATCGATTTTCAGATGGACGAAAAGGGAGCGAAACTCCGCAGCGAAGGGGGTATCAGTTTTGGTTGCTCCATGCAACATCACGTGGTCCCCCGGTTGATGATTCTGGATCCGCCGTTCGCTCTCATCATGAAGCGGAAAACCGCGCCGCAACCGTATTTTGTCGCTTGGTTCGCAAACACGGACCTGCTGGGCAAGCCGTGATGCAGGAATGGAAAATGTCAGCCCTCCGCATGCAGACGTGAGGAGCGCCGATATTCTGTCGGCTGCCGGCGAGGGGACATTCTGTCACCCGTCTTTTGAGAAGTGGCACCCAAAGAAAACCCCGGCGTCCTTGAGGGACGACGGGGTTTGAGAGGACTCGCCGGCTAAAGCCAGCGCTCCGTTACTTAGCTGCGCGCAGGGCCTCTTCTTTTTCCTTGGCCTTGGCGATGACTTCCTCGGCCACGTTTTTCGGGCAGGGGGCGTAGTGGCTGAACTCCATGGAGAACTGGCCACGGCCGGAGGTCATGGTGCGAAGGTCGCCGATGTAGCCGAACATCGCACTCAGCGGGGCATCGGCTTTCACGCGGACGCCACCGTGGGTGGTCATCTGCTCCTTGATCATGCCCCGGCGGCGGTTGAGGTCGCCGATGACGTCACCGACTTGCGCGTCGGGGGTGAAGACGTCGATTTTCATGATTGGCTCGAGCACTTGCGGTGCGCACTTGACCATGGTTTGGCGGTAAGCGGCCTTGGCGGCGATTTCGAAAGCGATGGACGAGGAGTCCACGGCGTGGAAACCACCGTCCTTGAGCGTGACCTTGAAGTCCAAGCAGGGGTAGCCGGCGAGCGGGCCTTTGTGGATGGAGGTTTTGAAACCTTTTTCCACAGCAGGGATGAATTCCTTCGGCACGTTGCCGCCGACCACGGAGGCCTCGAACACGAAACCGGAACCGGCTTCGAGTGGCTCGATGATGTAATCGATCTTCGCGTATTGGCCGGAACCACCGGATTGCTTCTTGTGGGTGTAGCTGTCGGTGACGGCCTTGGTGATGGTTTCGCGATAGGCGACCTGCGGTGCACCGACAATAACCTCAACCTTGTGAGTGCGCTTGAGGATGTCGATTTTGATGTCGAGGTGGAGCTCGCCCATGCCCTTGAGGATCATTTCGTTGGTTTCCTCGTCGGTTTCGACGCGGAACGAAGGATATTCTTGGACCATTTTGCCGATGGAGGTGCCGAGTTTCTCGGCGTTCGCCTTGTCCTTGGGAGCGACGGCGATGGAAATGACGGGATCCGGGAAAACCATCGGCTCAAGCGTGGCCGGGTTGTTTTCATCACAGAGGGTGTGACCGGTTTGCACGTTCTTCATGCCGACCAGGGCCACGATGTCGCCGGCTTGAGCGCTATCGATTTCGATGCGGTCATCGGCGTGCATTTCGACCATGCGGCTGATGCGCTCGGTTTTGCCGGTGAAGGTGTTGAGAACGGTCATGCCCTTCTTGATCGAGCCGGAGTAGATGCGGGTGAAGGTCAGGGCGCCGTATTTATCGTCCATGATCTTGAACGCCAAGGCACGGAACGGCTTGGAGGCATCGACAATGGCGAATTGGCCGGTCGGATTGCCTTCGAGGTCGACTTCCGGTTGTGGCTTCACTTCGGTCGGGTTCGGAAGGTAATCGACGACGGCATCGAGCACGTTTTGGATGCCCTTGTTTTTGAAGGACGATCCGCAATAGGTCGGGAAAAACTTGAGATCGATCGTGCCCTTGCGGATGCAACGCTTGATGGTCTCCATGTCCGGCTCTTCGCCATCGAGGTATTTTTCCATCGCATCGTCTTCCATCTCGACTGCGGTCTCGATGAGTTCAGCGCGGTATTGCTCGACCTTGTCGACCATGTCGGCGGGGACTTCACCGATGGTGAAATTTTCCGGCTTGCCGGATTCATCCCAGATATAGGATTTGCGGCTCAGGAGATCGACGACGCCAGCGAAAGCGATTTCCTCGCCAATCGGCAGGACCATGACGAGAGGCTTGGCGCCGAGGATCGTTTTGACCTGTTCCACGACCTTATAGAAATTCGCACCGATGCGGTCCATCTTGTTGACGTAGATGACGCGGGAAACGCCCGAATCATCGGCGTAGCGCCAGTTGGTTTCGGATTGGGGTTCCACACCGCCGGAGGCGCAGAACACGCCGACGCCGCCATTGAGCACTTTGAGTGAGCGGTAAACTTCGATGGTGAAGTCCACGTGGCCTGGAGTATCGATGATGTTGAACTGGAGGCCTTTCCAGAAGCAGGTGGTGGCGGCGGATTGAATGGTGATACCGCGCTCGGCTTCCTGTTCCATGAAGTCCATGGTGGAGGCCCCGTCGTGCACTTCGCCGATTTTGTGGATCTTGCCGGTGAGTTTGAGAATGCGCTCGGTAGTGGTCGTTTTGCCCGCATCGACGTGGGCGAAAATGCCGATGTTGCGGTATTTGGTGAGGTCCTTCATGCCTGTAGTGTGCTTCTGTGTTGCCGACGTCGAGATCGCGCCGGGGGCGCATTGCTAGTCACGGAATGGGATTTGGCAATCCTAGAGTCGGGAAATTCCGCCGAAATCCCGGTTTGAGCACAATTAAGGGACTTTAACGGGCTTCAGAGGGATCAGCGGCGTTGGCGGTGATCGGCGTCACCTCGAGCAAATGATCGGGTTTTCGATCAGTGCTAGGCTCCGATTGTGGTTCACGTATCCGAATTTAGAATCAATGCTCCGCACATGGGGAAACTTTCGGGATGGATGAAACTCATGGCGGCCGTGGCGAGCGGGCTGCTGGTCGCCGGCTTGTTTCCGCCATTCCGAATGTCGGCGGCGGTTTGGGTGGCGTTGGTGCCCTTGTTGGTTGCGCTGTGGTCGCTCGATGGCAAACGCGCCGCTTGGAAAGGTTTTGGTCTCGGCTGGCTGGCGGGCACGCTGAGTTGCCTGGTGCAATTCAAGTGGCTGGCGATCGTTTCCCCGCTCGGCGTGGTCGTGTTGCCGCTCTATCTCGGATTGTTTTGGGGGGCCTTCGGCGCCTTCGCGGCGTCGCTTGGAAATCCATGGAGAAAATGTGGCGAGCAAGCGCCCGCTGATTTCCCGCCAGGCCCATCATTCGGCATCTCGTCATCCGCGCTTCGCGATTGTTTCCGGAGCCTCTACGTCGCCGCCTGCCACGCCGCCGTGTGGGCCGGTCTTGAATGGCTTCGCGGCTGGTTGTTCACTGGCTTCGGCTGGAACGGGCTGGGCGTGGCGTTTCATGAAACTCCGGTGATGGCGCAAGCCGCGGATTTATTCGGCCTAACCGGTCTCGCCATGGTGCCGGTGTTTTTCCAAACCGTGCTGGTGCAGACTGCGCGGCGGGTCATGGATTCGGCGGGTGATGGTCTGAAACGGACGCGCCTCGATTTCGGCATCGCCGCATTGATGGTGGCCGTGCTCGTTTGCTACGGGCTCATCCGGGTCGCCATGGAGGGCCGCGGGGAATCTGTTAGGCTCAAGACGTTGCTGGTGCAAATCAACATCCCGCAAGACGCCGCACGGGTGCTGTGGGATCCCCTCGATGTCCACATGGCCTATGAGGAGGAAACCCTCAAAGCACTTCGCTCGTTGGCGGACAAGGATGCGGCGCGGCTGAAAGAAGCCATGGGAAAGTCCGACGAGGGAGCGGTTTCATTGAGTTGGCCGGACTGGGTGATGTGGCCCGAATCCGCCCTCACCGGCAGGATCATGCGCGCCGCCGACGGCAGTCGGGGCGTTTGGCAGGAAAATCTGGATACCATCGCGCAAGTCCGCAGCGCCGGGCCGTTTCAACTGATCTATGGCACCAACGAATTGGAAGCCGCGAAAACGGAAGACGGCTTGCTCGTCATGAAGGAAAAGGGTCGCGCCTGGAACTCGCTCGCCGTGATGACTCCGGAAGATGGACTCCAGACTTATCGGAAACGCCACCTCGTCATCTTCGGTGAAACGATCCCTTTTGTGGATTCGATCCCGTTGTTGAAAAAAATCTACGAACAACAAGCCGGTATCGAATATGGCGGATCATTCACCCCGGGAGAATCGTTAGATCCTCTGCCCGTGCCCACCGCCGCAGGCACGGTGATCGGCGCGATCCCCACCATTTGCTTCGAGGATAGCGTGGCGCGCTTACCCCGCAAGTTCGTGCGCCCTGGTCCGCAGGTGATCGTGAACGTCACCAACGACGGCTGGTTCAAGGAATCCGCCGCCGCCGCGCAACACTTTGCCAATGCCCGTTTCCGTGCCATCGAGCTGCGCCGACCCATGGTCCGTTGCGCGAACAATGGCGTGAGCGCCGCCGTGGATACCACCGGCTCAACCGCCCATCCGGATACCGGAAAACCTCAAATCCTGCGGGATGAAAATGGCAGCCACTTCACTCGCGGTTCATTGTTCACCGAGCTCAATGTCCCTCTGCATCCGTCGTTTTCACTCTATGCCATCATCGGCGATTGGGGGGTGATTTCCCTCGCGCTGCTCGGCCTGCTCACCGCATGGATGACGCACGCGAAATCAAATCACTAACATGCAATCGCCGTAGCTATAAAATCGATAGCGCTCTTCCACCGCTTTTCGATACGCCTCCAAAATCAAATCCTGACCTGCGAGCGCACTCACCAACATGATCAAGGTGCTCTGCGGGAGGTGGAAATTCGTCAGCAAGCCGCCCACCACTCGGAAATCATATGGTGGATGGATGAAAATATCCGTTGCGCCCACATGTTCTCTTTCCTCAATCCGCTGGTCTCCTCCCGCCAATTGCCTGCCAATCGCTTCCAGCACGCGCGTCACCGTAGTGCCCACCGCCACCACCCGGCCTGCGGCATTCACCCGGCGCGCGGTCTCCACGCTCACCGCATATTTCTCCGAATGCATGATGTGATCCGAAACCACCTCCACACTCACCGGTCGAAAGGTCCCCACGCCGACATGCAGTGTGAGAAATGCATGCGTCAGATTTTCTAACATTTCCGGCGTGAAGTGCAGGCCGGCAGTCGGTGCGGCGATCGCCCCCTCCTCGCGTGCGAAGACGGTTTGGTAGCGGTCGCGGTCGGAAAGCTCGTCTTCGCGGCCCATGTAATGCGGCAGCGCGAGATGTCCGTGTTCATTCAAATCCACTGGTGCGTCCCAGCGAATCAAGCGGTCGCCATTTTCAAAAACCTCCGTCACCGTGCCGGTGATTCCGCCCACGCTCACCGTTCGGCCCGGTTTCATCCGCTTGCCGGGGCGCACGAGGCATCGCCAGTCCAGCGGCGAGAGCCGATCCAAGCACAGCAACTCCGTCCTTCCGTCATCCGAAAACAAGCGCGCGGGAATCACCTTGGTGTCGTTGAGCACCAGCAAATCATCGGCCCGCAAAAACTCCGGGAAATCCCGAAACATCCGGTGCTCGATCCGCCCGGAATCCCGGTGGACCACCAGCATGCGCGATGCCGCACGCTCCGCCAACGGCCGCGAGGCGATCAACTCGTCCGGTAAATGATAATCGAAATCCTTGGTCCGCAGCGGCATGCCAGGCTTTTAGTCAAGCGGCAAGCCGACCGCAAGCGCATCCCGTTTCATGAAACAGTCGGGGATCTCCGGCTTACGCTAGAATGCCTTTGACGATTTGGCTTCCGGGTTTGGTAATGTTGGTGAGTCTTTGTGGCACGCCTTGCGAGGGATATGTTAGTTTTTCGTGATCAAAGCCCATGAGTTGCATCATGGTGGCGTGGAGATCGTGAACGGAAACTTTGTCGGTGATGGACTCGTAGCCGATGGGGTCGGTCTCGCCGTAGGAAATGCCTGGTTTCACGCCGCCGCCAGCCATCCAGATGGTGAAAGCGCCGGGGTTGTGATCGCGGCCGACGAAGGGGTTGTCGTTGCCGCCGCGGTTTTCCAGCATGGGAGTGCGGCCAAACTCGCCGCCCCAGACGACAAGTGTGTCTTCCAACAAGCCGCGTTGTTTGAGATCCTTCAGCAGCGCGGTCATGGGCTGATCCACTTCTTTGCAACGTTCGTTGAAACCGCTGTTGAGCGCCTCGCTGGCGCTGGCGCCATGCGAGTCCCAACCCCAGTGGAAAAGCTGAATGTATCGCACGCCGCGCTCGGCGAGGCGGCGGGCGAGCAGGCAGTTGTTCGCGAAGGATTCCTTGCCGGGTTGGGTGCCGTATAGCTGGTGGGTGGCGGCATTTTCCTGCTTCAGATCGAAGGCGTCGGTGGCGTGGATCTGCATGCGGTAAGCCATCTCGTATTGGGCGATGCGAGTGACGGTTTCCGGATCGCCCACTTCGTCGGCGATTTTTTGATTCAGGCGGTCGAGCGTATTGAGCGAGCGGCGGCGGAGATCGCGCGAGATGCCTGCGGGATCGTCCAGATTGAGAACGGGTTCGCCTTCCGAGCGGCATTGCACTCCTTGATAGACAGAGGGGATGTAGCCGGAGCCCCTAACCGATTTCCCGGCA
>CAYRLT010000479.1:0-14311 GCA_964425095.1 uncultured Luteolibacter sp. | reverse complement strand
CCTTCCACCCACGGTTGCATCCGCATGCATGAAAACCTCGCCCCGAAGTTTTTCCGCCTCGTTTCTAACGGCACTCCCGTCAGCATCGCCTATTCACAACCCGAGGACACAACCTTCGGCAATATCCCCTTGCCCCCTGACGCCGGACCACTGCCGGATTACGCCGGCTCGATGTATGTCGGCGATGGGTATTTCACCCAACACAAGACTCCGGCCTATCAATAATTGTTATTTTTTCTTCCGCAGGAAGGGTGGGAGATCGAGGTCTTCGCCTTCGAAGACATTGGGTTTTTCGCCTTCGAAGCGGCCGCGTGGCGAGGAATCCAGCGAGAGTTCGCTTTGAGGACCACCGGTTTTGATGCCGAGTTTGAGTTTTGGTGCTTCGGGTTCTGAGGTGGGCGCGGGTGCCGCATCGGGAGCGGTTTCCAGCGGGCTTGGGGGGACAGACCATGGCAGTGGCTGCGGATTGGTCGCGGCAGGTTCCAAGCGCAGGACGGGCAACTCCGGCATTTCCGGGAAATCTTCATCCGCATCGGCGGGCGCGGTTTCAAGATCGGGTTCTGAAATTTCCACCGTTTTTACGGACGTGAACTCGCCGATGGCTGGGGCGGGGCTGGCTTCGTCCAGAAGCAGTCTCTCATCGATGAGTTCTTCTTCGGGCTCGGTTGGCAGTGGGGCGGCCATTTCAAATAAGCTGGGAGCTTCGGGCTCCACCGCCTTGGGGAGTGGCGGGATTTCCGCTGCGATCACTTCGGGCGCGGCGGCCGGCGGCTCGTTGGCGGGGGCGGGACTCAATGTGGGTGCCGGACTGGCGCTCGCAGTCAGACTCGGCGTTTCGCGAGGGGACGTGAGCGCATCCTCGGGCAATGCACTGACGAGAGTGAGCGAGAGGGAGTCGCCCATTGTGGGATCCACGGCCGCGCCGAACAAGATATGCGCGGTTTCCGGTACAAATTTTTGCAGGTTCTGCATCAGCAGCTCAATTTCAAAAAGCGTGAGATCCTCGCCACCGCAGAGGTGGACGAGCACGGATTGCGCGTCTTTGAGGAGGGCGCCCTGATCGAGCAAGGGGCTGGCAAGCGCGTTGCGTAGGGCCTTGCTCGCCCGGTCCTTGCCATCGGCGATGCCGGAACCGAAGAGGCAGCGCGAGCGGTTGGTGCGCAGCGCGCTGATGAGATCGTCGAGGCCGACGTTGATAAGGCCGGGGCGGACGACGAGGCGGATGACCGCTTTGATCGACTCCGAGATCATCTGGTTCGCGGCGGTGAAGGCTTCGTGGATGCCTTGTTTGGCAAGCACGAGTTCGCCCATGCGGTTGTTATCGAAGGTGACGAGGGCGTTGGACAGGACGGCGAGTTCGTTGAGGGCGGTGTCGGCCTGATCTTGGCGGCGTTTTCCCTCAAAAGCGAAGGGCATGGTGACGAAGGCGACGACGAAGGCACCTTCTTCACGGGCGATGCGGGTGACGATAGGAGCGGCGCCCGAGCCGGTGCCGCCGCCGAGCCCGGCGCAGAGGAAAACGATGCGATGGCCTTTGACGGCGGCACGGATTTGTTCTTCGACTTCAAGCGCGGCTTGGCGGCCAAGTTCCGGATCGCCGCCGGCGCCCAAGCCTCTGGTTAAATTGACGCCGAGTTGGATCTTCTCTTTGGCAAGGCAGGCACCCAGCGTGCGGGCATCGCCGCTGAGCGCGAGCAACTCAGTGCTTTCCATGCCATCGAGCGCGATGCGCTCCAGCATGTTAGACCCAGCGCCGCCGAGACCGATGATTTTGACGGATGAGGGCGGAACGGTTTCTTGGGGATCGCGGGAATAGGAGATCATGGGAAGTGGAATTGAAATGTGAACGAATCATCTAGCAAATGGCCAGAACATGCGACCGATGCGGCCGAAGAGCCCCGGTGGTACGGCGCGCTCGGTTTCGAGGATTTGCGCGTAGCGGATCAGGCCGATGGAGGTGGCGTAGCGGGGGTCTTTGAAGCTGGCTTGGATACCGCTGATTTCCGGCAGTTCGGGCCGATAGATGTCGCGCCCGAAGACATCGAACGCGAGCTCGCTGAACCCGCGCATCAGGCTGGTGCCGCCGGTGAGGAAAACTCCGGCACCGATCGCTTCCACCGCGCCGGTGGGCAAGCGCTGGCGGATGAGCTTCAAAGTTTCTTCTAACCGCTGACGGATGATTTCATTCAAAACCACGCGGTCCACCTCGACCTCCGCATAGCCGCGCTCGTCGGTGAGTTTGGCGGTGCCGACTGAGCGCAGGGCGTCCGCCGAGGCATCGCCTTCCAGGATTTTGAGTTGCTCCGCCTTGGAAAATGCGAGGCCGGTGACGAGGTGGATGTCGTTGGTGATGTGATCGCCGCCTACGGGAATGCAGCCGCACGCGGCGATGACGCCGCCGAGATAGAGGGCGTAATCGGTGGTGCCTGCGCCGATATCGATGACCAGCGCGCCGTTTTCGCGTTGTTCGTGATCCAGCGCCATTTGGGCGGTGGCGATGGGAGCGAAGACGATGTCATCGACTTCCAAGGGCATCTCGCGGACGAGTTTGATGCTGTTCTGAAGGCGCGTGCCGATGCCGTGGACGATGTGGAAATCCGCCTCGACGGTTTTTCCGAACAGGCCGATCGGTGAAGTGGAGTGTTCGAGTCCGTCGAGCCAGTAGTTCCGGATGATCGGGTGCAGATAGACGTGATCTTGCGGGATGTGGACATCGCGGGCGATCGTGCGGGCGTCTTCGACGTGTTCGGGTGTGACGACCGGTTCGCCATCGGGCAAGCGGAAGGTGCCGCGGTTGTTGACGCCGAGGATGTGGGCACCGGTGACGGAGAGAAACACGCTGCCGATTTCCACATCGCTGGCGTCCTCGGCCTTGGCGAGCGCATCCTTGAGGCAGGCGCGGGTTTGTGAATAATCGTAAATCTCGCCCTTTCGAACGCCCGCGCTTTTGGTCTCGCCGATACCGAGGATTTTCACGGCGCTATCGGCCTTCACCTCGCCGACCACGATGCAAGTCTTGCTGGTGCCGATTTCGAGTCCGACGTGAATTTTTGTGCGACGTGCCATGAGAGTGGAGGAGAGCTTCAGTTGCGGTTGAGATTGCTGAGATCGCGGGTGCGGCGGGTTTCGGCGGGGTGTGCGGGGGCCGTGGAGGAAACCGGGATGGCTCTGAGAGGAGTATCACTTTCGCGCACGGTGATGGGAATGTTGTGTTTTGGAATTAGATTGATGGTGTCGATGACATAACCTTTTTCCCCGGCGTGGTCCAGCGCGGCGCGCAGGTTTTCGATTTGGCGCGGATGATCGCCGAGGCCGAAGGTGGCCATCGTGCCTTGGCGGGTGATGAGTAGCAGCGACCAATCATTGACCGGGCGGATGGTGTCGATCCAGCGCGGAGCTTCCGGATCGGCTTGGGAGGCGGAATCGAGCAACTTGAAACAGGCCTCCAATTGCGGGTGCTGGATTTTTGCGCCCGCAAGAATCGGTTGATCGCTGGAGGCGGGGAGCTCGATGATCGGCAATTCGGTGGCGAGCGTGGCTTGCGATTCGGGGCAGGGATAGGCGACTCCTTTGGCATCCACCAGCATGGCCCCGGGGCGGCGGACTTCGGTGAGTCCGGCTTCCGGGCAGGAAATCCAGGCTTTGGGTTCACGGGTGGTGACGCGCACGACCAAAGTGCCGGGCAGGTGGCGCTCGACGCGGGCTTCGGTGATGGCGGGCAATTCGCGGAGTTTCCGCGAGGCTTCCGTTACATTGATATCAAACAAGCTTGGGCTGGCGGCGAGATCGATTCCGGCGACTTGGGTGAGGCCGATTTCATCGATGACCGGGTTGGCGTTGAGATCGATGACTTGCAGGCGGAAATCCGGGTTTTGATAAAACGCGTGCTGAATGCCGCGCCAGGCACCCCAACCGATGCCGGCGAGCACGGCGAGCACGCAGGCGATTTTCACGAGCGTACCCGTAAATTTGAGGAAGCCAAACCAGGCGATGCGCGGCGACATCACGCGCACTTGAAGCACACTCTGGTGAGAATGACGGCGATGTTGGGTGGTCTTGCGTCTCATGGGTGGGGTTGGCTAGTGGTTCACTTCACGCGCAGGGAAAGCGAGAGCTCCGCGATGAGTTTGCAGAGCTCGGGAAATGCGATGCCGGTGGCGGCGGCGGCTTTGGGCAGCAGGCTGGTTTCCGTCATGCCGGGAATGGTGTTGGACTCCAACACGAACGGGCGGTTTTGCGCGTCTAGCAAGACATCCACGCGCGAATAGATTTCCACGCCAAGCGAGCGGTGGGCTGCGAGCGCGGCGTCTTGCACGGCGCGGGTGGTCGCGGCATCGAGTTCAGCCGGGCAAATGTATTGGCTGCCTTTCGCGCCGGAAAGCCATGGGTATTTGCTGGCCATGTCATAGACGCCTTCCGGCGGGATGATGTGGACGATGGGCAGGGCCTGATCGTCGAGGATGCCAACGGTGAGCTCCATGCCTTCGATGAATTCCTCGACGAGGATGTCATCGCCGTATTTCGCGGCATCCGCCATCGCGGCCTCGGCGCTGGCGGGATCGCGGACGATGTGGACGCCGACGCTCGATCCTTCGCGCGGGGGTTTGACGACGAAAGGCGCGGAAAATGAAGGGAGCTTCGGCCCGGCGGAAACATCGATGATTTCGGCGCGCGGAGTGGGCACGCCGGCGGCGACGAAGGCGGCCTTGGCGAGGTTTTTATCGAAAGCCGTGCGGCTGCTTTGCACGCCTGCGCCGGTGTAGGGAATGCCCATGGATTCGAGGATTTCCTGAAGTTGGCCGTCCTCGCCGAAGGTGCCGTGAATCACGTTGAACGCGAGTCCGGTGCCAGCCGGGAGATTGATGGTCGTGCCGGTGACATCCACGCCCACGGCATCGAGGCCGAGGCTTTGCAGCGCCTTGATCACAGCATTTCCCGAGGCAAGCGAGACTTGTCGCTCAGAACCAGGCCCGCCCATGAGGACGGCGATTTTGATAGAAGAGAGGGAGGGAAGGGACATTGGAGATTGGAGATAGGAGATGCTGCGCGGTCTAAAGGTCTGAAAGTCGAAGGTCGGAAGAGGACGAGGAGTAAGAGGGAGATGGGAGATTTAAGAAAAGCGAAACGCCGAGGTGTGTTAGGTTTTCTGTTTCTTCATTTCAGCTTTTATTAAAAAGCCGGTTCGTCTTCGCCGAGGATTTTGATTTCGGTTTCGAGGTCGACGCTGCGTTCGGTTTTGGCTTTTTGTTGGATGGATTCGATGAGTTGGAGGATGTCTTTGGCGGATGCGCCGCCTTGGTTGACGAGGAAGTTGGCGTGGACTTCGGAGACGGCGGCTTTGCCGATGACGCTGCCTTTGAGGCCAAGCGAATCAATCAGACGGCCGGCGGCGATTTCGTCTGGATTCCGGAAGGTGCAACCGGCGGAAGCCATGACGGGTTGGCTGGCTTTGCGTTTTTCGCGGGATTCATCCCAACGTTGTTTGATGTTTTCGTTTTTGTCGGGTTTGCCTTTGAAAACGGCTTGGAGGGCGAAGTTGCGTCGGAGTTCGCGGACGTCCCGGTAATTGGCGACGATTTCCTCGCGCTCGCGGGTGCGGATTACTCCGTCCTCATCGAGGAAGGTCACGCGCACCACTTGATCGAAAGTTTCGATACCCATGGCTCCGGCATTCATGCGGAGCGCGCCGCCGACGTTGCCGGGGATGCCTTCCATCCATTCAAAGCCACCGATGCCGCTGGCTCCGGCAAAACTGGCAAGCTTCTTCAAGCGCACACCGGCTCCCGCCGTGATCTCGCCGCGCGTGCCGAGGCTGACTTCAGAAAATGCGCCACCGGTCGGACGGATGACTGCGCCACGGATGCCGCCATCGCGCACTAACAGATTGGACCCGCGGCCGACCACGCGCACCGGGATGCCGCGCTCACGGCAGTAATCGACGAGAAATGCGAAGCCATAGAAACTGTGCGGTTCGATCCAAAATTGGGCGGGGCCACCGACGAGCAGAGTCGTGTGTTTGGCCATCGGCTCGTAGAGTTTTCCATCGATCTCGCCGGCTGGCATCAGGCCGCGCATTTCTTCGAGGATCTTGAGATCGGCGGCGACGCGGGTGCCGGCTTCGTGGACGTTTCCAGCACCAAGGGTGATGAGGAGATCTCCGGGTTGGAGGGCGTTGCCGACGGCGTGATGGGCGAGGGCGAGATTGGGGAGATACGTGGCCGGGATGTCGCCATGGCGCTTCATCGCATCGACCAGCGTTTGGCCTGAAATTCCGTCGATGGGTTTTTCGGAGGCCGGATAGACATCGGAAATGAAGACGAGATCGGCGGATTGCAGGACTTTACCGAAATCCTCGGCAAGCGCTTGGGTGCGGGTGTAGCGGTGCGGCTGGAAGAGCACGACAAGCCGTTGCGGTTTGAGCGAACGGGCGGTTTGGAGGGTTGCGGCGAGTTCGGTCGGGTGGTGGCCGTAATCGTCCACGATGCGGAAATTTGCGGATAGATATTTGGTTTCGAAGCGGCGCTTGGCCCCTGCGAAGGTGGAAAGCGCGCGGGCGATGTGTGGGAATTCCGCGCCGCAGTGATCGGCCAGGGCGATGGCGGCGAGCGCGTTGAGGATGTTGTGGTTTCCGGGGATGCCGAGTTCGATATCGCCGAGCACTTCGCCGTTTTTCTTCACGGTGAAGGCGGACGATCCTTTCAAATCACGGATGTCGGTAGCGGTGTAGTCGGCATCTTCCCAACCGTAGGAAACGGCGTTTGCACGGGCGCCGCAGAGTTCGAGAGCGACGGGGTCTTCCGCACAATACACCAGCGTGCCACGAGTCTGGTCCGCGAGTGTGGTGAAGACTTCGCGGATGTGATCGAGATCGCGATAGTAATCGAGGTGCTCGGCCTCGATGTTGAGAATCACCGCGTGCTCCGGTCGATAGAGCGCGAGCGTGCCATCGCTTTCATCGCCTTCCGCGACCATGAAATCGCCGTCTTCGGACCACTTGGCGTTGGCCCCGAGGATCGGGATTTCCGCGCCGACGTAATGGCTCGGTTGGTGGCCGGCCTCGCGCAGGACGTGGGCAGTCATCGCGGAGGTGGTGGTTTTCCCGTGGGTGCCGGAAATGATGATGCCTTTGCGCGTGTGGAGGATCGCGGCGAGGCATTCCGCGCGGCAGTAAAGCGGGATTTTCGCGGCCAGGGCGGTGGCGTAGGCCGGGTTTTCCGGTTTGATGGCGGAGGAAAAAACGACGAGGTCCGCGCCTTTGACGGCCTCACCCGTGTGCGGCGACGAGAAAATGAGGCCGACGCCTTGCATGCGCACGGTTTCCGCGGTGGTCACGCGGTCCGAGCCGCTGACTTTGTGGCCCATGCCTAACAACAACAGCGCGAGTCCGCTCATGCCGGAGCCGGCCACGCCGATGAGGTGAATGTGGAGCGGCTGGCTGCGATCGGTGAGAAGCTTGCTGAGTTCGATCATGATGGCGGGAAGGTGTCTTCGATGGCGGCGCAAACGCGCTGGGCGGCGTCCGGGATGGCGAGTGCGTGGGCGGCTTTTGCCATGCGTTTGTAAGTTGGCAAGTCTTGCAAGATGGAGATGGCCAATGCGGCGAGTTTATCGGCGTCGAGATCGCGTTCTTGGACGAGGGCGGCAGCCCCGGCATTGGCGAACACCTCGGCATTGCGCGTTTGGTGATCGTCCGCGGCGTATGGATAGGGAACGAGGATCGAGGGATGCCCGGAAATGGCGATTTCCGTGAGGCTGGAGGCACCGGATCGGGCGATCACGAGATCGGCGAGGGCGTAGGCGGAAGGCATTTGATCGCAAAACCCGAGCACCCGATAGCCGGGGCGGCCTTTGGCAATTGCAGAGACGCGGGCGAAATCGAGCGCGCCAGCGATGTGGAGGACTTGGGTTTCCAACGGCAGGTAGGCAACTGCGGAGGCGCTGAGCTCGTTGAGGCGTTGGGCTCCTTGGCTGCCGCCGGTGACGAGGATGGTGGTTTTTCCCGGGTCCAAGCCGAACCTGGCGGCGGCGTCCTCGCGCGATGGAAGATGGATGATTTCCGGGCGGACCGGAGTGCCAGTGGTGACGGTTTCGCGATTGGGGAAAAAGGCTTTGGCTGCGTCCAACCCGAGGAAAACCTGCGTGCAAAACCGGCTGGTGAGGACGTTCGCGCGGCCCGGCCGGGCGTTGGAGTCGTGGATGAAAGTTTTCAGGCCGAGCTTGTGGCCGGCGTAAACCGGCGGCAGCGAGGTGAACCCGCCCATGCCAAGCACCGCGTCCGCGCCAAATTCCCGCAGGATCGACTTGCAACGGGTGATGACGCCCCAGGTTTTCCATAAAAATGGCAGCATGCGCGGCGAAAGCGTCGGCGGTTTCGCCACGGCGGGCACCGTCTCGAAGCGCAGGTGCGAATATTTCGCGGAGGCCTCCGCATCCACCTGCTTCTCGGAAATCAGCAGCATAACTTCGTGGCCCCGCGCGCACAGCGCCTCAGCCACGGCGATGCCCGGAAACAGGTGGCCGCCGGTGCCGCCACAGGCGATGATGATTTTCAGGGATTTCGACACGTGAGGAGAGTGGGTAAGCCGGCCGGGAACACGGGAAAACAGAATTCCACGGCCCTACGGCAGGACTTAAACAAATCTTGATAATCCGGCAATCCTCAAAACTTTCAAAATAAATGAGTAGTTCATGCATCAAGGATTTAGATCCAAGCCGTACGAATGAAAAAGCCACGCACCCCAAGGCGATGCGGAGATCGCCTCTCCTTGATTACCTTGCGCTCGAACGCGAATCCTCAAATACATTGGATCAAAGTCCCACCCGGTACCTGAGCTTGAAAAAGCATCCAAATCCATTATTTTATGTCACGAGATAATGGCCGGATTTTCCGTTCAAGGATTATGATTTTCTCCTGAATTCTGAAGCGCCGGGAAACATCTCGACGATCACCATCGTGAGTCCAGAGGTGAAGTAACCTGATTCCCAGGAGATCATCATGAAGCAGAACACCGCTCCTGATTCCGTCAATTCGCTCGCCGACTTGCTGCCGGAGGCGCGGAATTTTTCGTTGGTGCTTGGCGGGCCGCTCTACCAACTCTTCCGCAAGGCGCATCTGGATGACGATGTCACCAGTCATCTTAGGCAGCGCGTATTCGTCATTTGCGGCATTCTCTGGCCGCCGCTCGCCGCGCTTTGCGCCATTCACGGCACCTTGGCGGCAGGCAACGGCGTTTCCTTCCTGCATGATATCGAGACCCATGCGCGCTTCCTCGTGGCCGTTCCTCTCATGATTCTTGCGGAGCTGATCGTCCACCAGCGGATGCGTGACATTGTGGTTCAGTTTCTGGAGCATAAGCTCGTTCCTGAGGACTCGCTGGAGCGGTTTCGCCAGGCGATCCTTTCCGCGTTAGCATGGCGAAATTCCATTCCTGCCGAGCTTGCTATCATCGCGATCGTCTTTCCTCTCGGATATGACATGCGCACCCGGGTTTTCGCGCTAGATGCCTCCACTTGGTATGCGGCGGTTGGCAATGATGGCGTATCGCTCACCGTGCCCGGCATCTGGTTTTCCTGGGTGAGCAATCCAATCCTGCAGTTCCTACTGCTTCGCTGGTTCTATCGACTTGTCATTTGGGCACGTTTTCTCTGGCAGGTGTCCCGGATTAAACTCGACCTGATTCCAACCCACCCCGACCGGAATGGCGGCCTCGGTTTTCTCGCTGGCAGTGCCCATGCATATTCTCCACTGCTGGCTTCATTTAGCGCTATGGTCGCCGGTTTGGTCGCGAGTCGGATCTTTTTTCAAGGTGCTTCTCTAGCAGACTTCAAACTGGAAATCATCTCTCTCGTCGCATTCGGCATGGTGCTTGTGCTCGGCCCATTGACAGTTTTTGCGCCACAAATACTCGCAACAAAACGTCGGGGAAAACGGGAATACGGAGCCTTGGCCGCCACTTATACTCGCGAGTTTGACCGTCGCTGGATTCGCAGGGCCAACCATGAGGGTGAGTCGCTGCTTGGAACCAGCGACATCCAGTCTCTCGCGGATCTCGATAACTCGTATTCCATCATTCAGGAAATGAAAGCGGTGCCATTCAATCGCGATTTATTGCTCCAATTGGTCTGTGCCACGCTCGCGCCGTTCGCGCCGCTGGTGCTCACCATGATTCCACTCGAAGAATTACTGGACCGCATTATCAAGACGGTTTTCTAAAGTCCCGCTCTTGTGGTGCCTCCTTATTTGGAGGCCGAAGAAAAAGCCCCCACCCCTCCCTTTATGCCTATTGACAGAGGGTCGACGGAATCCCGACACTTCGCCATCTCCATGTCATTCATGGCATCGTGACCCAGATCGCGACACTATTACCTTTTTCCTTATGAAGCCCACCCATTTTGTCATTCCGCTTCTGGCCGCTCTGTTGGCAGTTGGCTGCGCTCCCTCTGGTCTGCCGCCTGCGGAAGGTTTTCATCGCTCGGCAGTGCTTTCTATGAAACAAGCGGCTTCGCCCAAAACTCATCCAGAACGACGCGCTGGACTTTACTTGGATGCGGCACGCACCGCATCCACTTTGCTGAACTCGGACAGTTCCGGTGACGCCGCCCGTCAAATCTACAACACCGCCGCCGCCGATCTCACCGTGCTGTTGCGCGCGGAAAAAAACGGAGCGCTTTGGAATCGCCCTCTCACCCTCACTTGCGGCGGCGCATCGTATCGACTCCGTTTTGCCAAGGGCACGCGCGACGGCGTCTGGGATCCCGCCTATTTCACGTCCTTCACCCATGCGGAGGATGTGAAACTGAAAACGATCAAACGCAGGAACCGCCAGGAGGGCATGGGCGGCGCGCTGGTCGGCGTTCACAAAAACCACCCTCTTGAAGCGTTTTCGCCCATGATTGGCGTCACCGCGCCGGTCACCGCGGTGCTCGATTTTAAAGGCAAGGACGTCACTCTCACTCTGATCGACCCCACGGAAAAACCCAAGGCCCCTGTCGCGGGTCATGAACGTCTGCTAGACGCGGATTTCTCCGCGCCACTCGCCTACTATCCACAGAAATCCGAGTTGAGGGAAGGTCTTATGGGAGCCATCCGCGTGACCAACTACATGAAAACCACCGGGCTTTACATGTTGCAGCCCTATGATCCGGACCGCATCCCGCTGATCTTCGTCCACGGCCTGATCTCTACGCCGCGCATGTGGCGCAACGTGATCAACGAACTCGAAACCGATCCGGAACTTCGCCGCCGCTATCAGTGCTGGGTGTTTTCCTACCCCACCGGCAATCCGCCGCTCTACTCGGCGATGCGCCTGCGCGAGGAGCTTGCTAAAGTCTATCAAAAATATCCGGGGGCGCGGGATTGCGTGCTCGTTGGCCACAGCATGGGTGGCATTCTCTCCCGAACGCAGATCACCACCTTGGACCGCCAAGCATGGGATGCCATCGGCAAGGCCAAGGCCAGCCAGTTTTTTGCCAATGTGAAGCCCGGCAGCCTCATCGAGCGGGCCACCATCTTCCGCGCCAACCCGAAAATCGATCGCGCGATCTTCATCTGCACCCCGCACCGCGGCAGCCCGATGGCCATTGGCAGTCTCGGAGAACTCGCCATCCGCCTGATTTCCCTGCCGCTCGATCTCACCAGTACCATGACCGAATCTTTAGGTGGCTCGATCGCTGTCATCACCGGAGATCCCAAACGCCTGCCGAACAGCGTCTCCGGACTTTCGCCGAATAACCCCACTTTCACCGTGCTCGATAGCCGCCCGATCGAGGTTCCACACCACTCGATCATCGGCGATCGCGGCAAGGGCGATTCTCCTAACAGCTCGGACGGCGTGGTTGAATACCCGAGTTCCAGACTTAAATCCGTGAAGTCCGAAAAGATCGTTCCCGGTCCGCACGGCGCATGCGAACTGCCCGAAACCCTCGACGAACTCCGCCGCCTGCTTCATCTGCACCTCAAGTCCATTCCGAACTAACAAAATCTCAGAACCACGAAATCATGATCATGAAAATCATCCGCAACATCTCTATCGCATCCAGCCTTGCCGTCCTATCCGCCTGCGCTCTCATGGGCGAGCGGTCCGCGCGCAACCCCACGGGCGCACAGTTTCTCGACCTGGTCTATGTAGCTCCCGAATACAGGGGCAAGACCCCCTCGCAGGAATTCTCCAAAGTCTATTTCGCGCCGGTCGCCATCGGCAATCTCAGCCGGCAGGGCTGGTGGACCTCGCAAAGCTCGGTCACCCAGCGCCAGCTTGAGAGCGACGCCCGCAAACTCGCCGCGCATTTCCGCCGCGCGCTGGCCAACTCTGCATACTACGCCCCCGGCCGCCGCCTCACCGTGGTCATCTCACCCGGCCCCGACACCATGATCATCGAGACCGCCATCACGGAACTGGTCCCCGCCAAGGCCTATTGGAATGCCGCCGCCACCGCCGCCGGCTTCGTGGTTCCTGGTGCCGGCTTACTCAGCGCAGCCGGCAGCGGCACCATCACCATCGAAGGACGCGTGCGCGACGGCGACAACGGCAACCTCGTCGCCAGCTTCCGCGACACCATGAAAGACAAAATGGCCTTCGTGAACATCGACTCCTACAGCTGGTATGGTGGCTCCCAGGCGAATCTCGATGAAACCGCCGCCAACATCGCCCGCGTGATCAATGCCAAGCCCGGCGCCGTGGTCAGCCAGCCGTCGCAAATCAAACTGATTGCTTACTGAAAGCTGCACAAGCGACGATAGGAGCCCGGAAGCGCCGGGCATGACAACCGGAGTGAAGCGGAGATCGCCTGACTGACTGCCGGCGCTGGGGCTGCATGCCGTAGGGTACTTGTGACTGCAGTGGGAATTCGGAAGCCGTTTGAACGGCGATCATTCACCGCAGCAGGCCATACTAGAATGGACGTAGCGTTAGCGTAGTCAAATGCAGCATTACACAGCGCACGTCACATGGCCCCGAAGTCGAGCTGCACACGTGCCAGCACGCTGGGATGTTTGGCGGGAAGGAGCGACGATTGAAAAGGCGCGTGTTGCAAGTGGTGTTAGTCATTTTTTATAGTTTGTGTCTATTCTCATTTGAGCGTCATTCTGCACTCACCCCGTTCACCCCTCGGTCATTGGGGTAGATGAGGCTCTTTCTTGAACATCAATATATTGAAACACTTCAAAGTTACCTGCTCCATTATCAATTCGGATCACCGGATAATCTGCATCTTCTTCAACTAAGGATACAATTAGCCTGCTCCTGCTCCCGTCCTTGAATTTGAGGTGCAATTCGCTGCTAGCAACATCAAATTCACAAGCGCATTTATATTTATATCTTCCATCACCAACTATTTCATATTCTCCATCTTTACTTACATAAAGGTCGGAGTTCATTGGAAATGGCACATCATCGCAATCTAACATCCTGCTGGAATCAATAAGAGTCCAGTGCCCGATCAAGAAATTATCCATTTTTTTTAGTTTAAATCTACGTCGTCTTGGAATGGGTTGTCTTTACATTTCTGCCCATTTGGTATGAGGATCTGCCCTGGCCCACCTGGGCAATCATAAACACAGCTACTATGACCCTGTAACCGGTCGCTGGCCATCCAGAGACCCGATCGGGGAGAGAGGCGGCGCTAATCTGTATGAGTTCGTGGGGAATGAGAGCGTGAATCACCGAGACTTTCTTGGGCAAATTCCCCAATCACCAGATGGAGATGTTATTTTGGGATATTATTGCACATGTAAGTCCAGTGTTACTTATGCCTGTGAATATTGCGAAGAAGGCAAGCCATGGACCGAAGAATGGAATATGACACGAAATTACACAGGAAATGGAAGTAGCGGTGATATCGGAATGGGAACCAATAACAAAATCCCGAAAAAGGAAGAATTGCAGGAATTGGAACAGGAAGCACGCCGTCAAGCTAACCAAAATCTTGGTAAGAATATCGCAGAGGCAGAGAGCCTTTTTATATACTGTCATTCAGAGTTTGGGGGATCTTGGCCAATCTGCACCTGTGATCCAATTTACAAGTAAATCGAAGATGAAGAGATTCTTAGTAACATTTAATTTGCTATTAGCAAATAGTCTCAGCATGGGAAATGATCATAGAGTCGCAGATTTTACTAATGATGTAAAGTTTGCTAAATGTGTTGCTCTTATCACAAATGTAGAAATTCGTTTTCTTGTAAGTAAGAAAATCCCAACTTCAATCAAAATACCTAATAATATTAATAAAAATCTGAGTTCGCTGATAATCTATCGGCAAGAAGTGGATGGTTCTTCAAAATACCAAGAATTTCCGGTCATGCAAAACCATGTTG
>CAYRLT010000478.1:0-7687 GCA_964425095.1 uncultured Luteolibacter sp. | reverse complement strand
TAACAGATCGAGCCTTCGCCATCACCGTTGTCCACGGCGTATTGGCTCCAGATGTTGCCTTGGCAAACGTGAATGTTTTCCTTTTCAGATAGATAGCGAAGGTTATCGGCGGAGAGAAACCCAGCGACGATGCTTTTCGGCCGATAGCCATTGCCGACGATTTCGGAAACGCGTTTAAGACCCTCGTGGAGGTCGCGGTTCACCTGTTCGCGGGTGTTGTACATGTTGCCGAAGTATGCACCGGGGATGAAGGTGATTTCATCGCCGAATTTTCTCTGATAGGAAACGACGAGTTCGCGCAATTCGCGGTAAGAAGCGCGTTCGTCGTGCAACGCAAGCCAACTGAAGGCCCATGTGATACGGGCACCGGGCCAGGCGTTGTCAATCGCCTCGCGGAAGATGCGTGCTTCGTTTGGCGTGTGGACGCTGGATTCGTCCTTACCGTGCGAGGTATCGCGCGTCACTTCGATCTGCTTTACGCGAACGATGGTGTTGAGCGTGAGGAAGCGGTGGCCGAGGAGGGTGGGCTCATCGGCATGGCAGAGTCCCGAGGCGCGGAGCAATGCGAAGAGAAGGAATACGAGTCGGCGCGAGAAAGAGTGGCATCTGGACATGAGGATCGATGGTATTGTCGGAATTCATGTTACTCCGCGAGTTCTTCGGCCAAGTGGGGATGGAATCCGCCGACCAAGGGAATCTCGGCCGGGCTGACGCCGTGGGCGGCGACGAGAGTGACGAGAGTGACGGGTGTCGCGCCCGCGCCGGACAAGGTAAGGTGGTCGGACCGCACTGGTTCTGTTAGTGAAATGATGGCATTGGATTCAGCTGCCTTGCCGATGACTTTTCCGGTGCGCGCATTGCGGATCTCGATGGCAGCGGTGAATGCGGGGAACCGAAGAACGAGACGGTCGATGAGCACGGCGGAGTGTCCGGTGGGGAGATGACGTGTGTCGCCGTCTGCAACGAATTCAAGGTTTTCCAGGATGGGACGGTAGCGCGCGGTGAGCGGATCGCGTGGCGTGGACGATTCCTTGCTAATGTTGGCGAGCCATGCCTTGACCGATGCCTCCTCTTCCTCGCGCTGGATCGTGCGTTTGGTTTCGTAGTAAGTGTAGTAGGCGTGATCGCGTTTGCTCCAGTGGCCGCCTTCGCGGTAGTCGCCGGCGAAGGGGACGAGTAGGTCGATCCACGCGGCGATTTTTTGGAATTCCACATCATCAAGCTTTGCGTCGTGGTGCCCCTTGTCGATCATGTCGAGCAGCGGGCTACGGGCGGCACCGGAGTGGTAGGGCGGAAGTTCGGTTGGGCGCGATTGTTTGTGGATCCAGCGGACTAGGCCCTTGTCGGGATCGCCGATCCAGTTGCGCTGTTTTTCATCGTATGTCGCTCCTAACAAATTGAGATAGGATTTCGACCATGCGCGTTGATTGGTGTTGTTGCCATCGACGGGGATGTCGCGCAGGTCGGGGGCCGTGGCGTCGGCGGCGCCGTCGTGGCAGGAGGTGCATTTGGCATCGAGGATGGGTTGGATTTCCTTGCGGAAGCTGAAGCCCCGAGTGGGACCGTGGAACGGGCGGAGTTTTTGCACGCCGTGCTTCCATGCCATGGTGGGTTCGTCGTCGTAGGGGTGAAAGTTGCCGTTGGCTTTGTCGTGGCAACCGACGCAGCCCTTGGTCTCGCCGGGGCGCAGTGTGTCCCAACTGCGGGTCGTCTGGATTACCCGGCCGCGGGCGTCGAGCACTTGGAGGTAGATGGATTCCATGGCGGGCACTTCGAAGAGAGCGGAGCCATCGGCGTGGATTTCGACATCGCCGAGGATTTCCTTCACGTCCCATGCGGTATTGGCGATGCCGACCGGTGCGCTGTTTATCGAGCCGCCGTCCTCGCCTTTGTTGAGGGTGCGTCCGACACCGGCGGCGCGGTAGTTCAGCCGCACCACGCGGATCCACTTGGCTTCGCCGCGCGGGACGCCTTGGAGTCCGATGCCTTGATAGACGTCCATGACATAGTAGCTGGCAGTTTTGTTTCCGAAGTCGATTACCTCGGGCATGTTGTGCACTGCGGGGCGATGACCGGTGGGAACGGGGCGCCCGGTTTCCAAACCATCACGGGCGCTATGGAGGAGTTCGCGCGCGCCATTTTCGTGGATCCAGTAGAGGCCGAAACCGGGGGCTCCGTGCTCGGAGCGGTAGCTGACGAGAAATTGTCCTTCGCCGAGTGGATAGGGATAGCGGAATTGATCGCCTTTCTGCATGGCCTTGTCGACGCGCTCGTAGGCAACCTCGCGCGATGGGGCGATGAAGCGCATCCCCTTGCCTTCGTCGCGGCCTTTGGTGTTGTCGATGATGACAAGTTTCCCCTGCTGTTGGGTGTGGTGGCCGGAGGCGATGGCGACGACCTCATGCGATCCGGGAATGCCACGTGCGTGGAGGAGCGAGTTGGGAAACCACGAGTTGGCTCCGTAGAACGCGCGTTGGTCGCGGCCATCGGGGCGCATGGAAAACAGCGGGTGGGAGAAATTCTGGCCGCGGTCGCTGTAGTCCCAGCGCGTGTAGGTGAGGCGGCCATCGGACATCAATTGCGGATAGAGCGTGTGCACTTGGTCGATGGCAAGGCGGCGCAGGCCGTTGCCGTTGCCGTCGATGCGGTAGAGGTTGCTGATTTCCGTCCACCAGCACGGCACGCTTTGTTCCGGGCGGGTGGAGGCGAAGACGATGTCGCCACCGGGCAGATAGATGGGTTCGTAATCAGCGCGGCCGAGGCCCGCAGTGATCTGGCGGGTGGTGGCATCAGCGAGTTGGTGTTCGTAGAGGTGGTAATCGTCGAGGCGGTCGGATTTTTTCCAAGCAAAGGCGATGCGGGAACGGTCGAACGAGACATCGACATCGCGCATCATGCCGTGCGGGTCTTCGATGAGGGTATGCGGGGTGCCGTAGGTGGAACCCTTGGCAAATTCGAGCCGCGTGAGCCGCGCGCCGGGTTCAAAAAACCGTTCGGCGCGGGCATCGGACAGGCCTTCGGTGTAGCCGATGAAGGACATCCGGAACGTGTGCCCCTCGGTGAAAACCCATGCCCCCCACTGATCGATGACGGAGGTGAGGCGTTTGCTGCGGCGTGCATCGCGGACTCTTGTCCAGTCTTTCCAGAATCCAGTGCCGGATTCGACATCTGCGGCTTTGGCCAGGCGGGTGAGTGCGGCGGGCGCGGTTGCCGGATCTAGCAACTCGGGCGCGGTGGCACCGAGATCCTGTGCGATCCAGTCTGCGGCGATCGGTTCTTCGCGGGCAAAGGCGAGCCAGTTTTCATCACGGGATTTGATCCGTGCCGGTGCGTCCACCTTGCTGGCGGCAACCGTTTGCAGCTCTGAGATCCGCTTTTCCAAAACATCAGCCACCGGCCCGGCGGTGGCGGGAAAAACGCCGAGGGACGCCACGCACAAAACTGCAGAGCCGTAATGAAAAAGGATGGCAGGGATTCGCATGATGGTGCCGCAGGTGCGGTGAATGGGGCTTTGTTACTTCGCCGCGGCCTTGAGCTCGGCAAAGCGCGCGCGCATTTCGGCGAGGCGGGTGGCTTGAGCGGGATCCTTGGCGAGGTCGTTTTCCTCGAAGGGATCCGCCTCGACGTGGAAGAGTTGCTCCAGCTTGAAATCGGGCCAGTAGAAATACTTCCAATCCTTGCGCACCAACGCCTCGGAAGCGGGAATTCTTTCCACATTGCCAATGGGTGCGTGCTCATAGAAAAACTCGTCGCGCCAAGCAGGTTTTTCGGCTGATAGATAAAGTGGTGCGACGTCGCGGCCCTGCATGGTCGCGGGTGCCTTGATGCCGGTGGCGGCGAGAATGGTTGGCGCGAGATCGACGTTCAGCGTGAAATCGTCATTGGTGCCGCCTCGTTTTGAAGGATCCAACCGCGGGTCGCGCACGATGAGCGGGACCCGGATGCTTTCCTGATGCGGATACCATTTGTCCGCGAGGCCGTGCTCGCCGTGGAAGTAACCATTGTCGCCGACGAAGATGATAAGAGTGCTGTCCAGTAGACCCTGCTTCTTCAATTCCCCGATCACGCGTCCGCAGGTGGCGTCCACCTCAGTGGCGAGTCGGTAGTAATTCTTCATCATCTCCTAGTATTTTTCCGGAGTATCGAAGCGCCAGCGCCAGCGCACACGACCTTCGTTTTTCTCGTTGGCGATGAAGGGTGGCAGTTTGCGATAAGCTTCATCCGTGGCGGTCTTGGGCACCGGGATGGTCACATCCTGATAGAGGGTCATACTCTCCGGCTGCGGGAGGAATTGCTTCGGATTGCTATCCTCGGCGTGGGTGGCGATGAAAGCCAGCGTGAGGCAGAACGGCTTGTCCTTCGGGCGCTGCTGGAGGAAATCGAGGGCGTCGTTCTCGTTTTTCTTCGTGACGTGGATCGGTGTGCCGTCCGGCTGCTTGAGCCAGTGTTTGCCGTAATACGACCGGCCGAAGTCAAAATTCTCCGCAGGAAATTTGCCGTTATGCCACTTGCCAATGTGACCGACGAAGTAACCGTTCGTCCGCAGCAGACCTGGATAGGTCTCTGCCCACGGAGTTTTGAATTCCTTCATCGCCTGATTTCCATGCCGTGACATCCACTGTCCTGTGAACATGCTCGCGCGGCTCACACCGCAGATGGAGGTGGTGACACAGCTCCGCGTGAATCGGAATCCATCGCCTGCAAGTTGGTCGATGTTCGGCGTTTTTACAACCGGATTGCCCGCGCAGCCCAGCGTATCGAAGCGCCAATCGTCGGCGTAGAGCACGAGCACGTTCAGCGGCTTCGCTGCTTGGGCAAGATGAGTGAGGAGAAGTAGAAAGAGAAGCGTGAGATTTTTCATAATAAAGACGAATCAAAGCTACGGGCGAGACGCCCGCGCCACGGGATTATGGCACCACGATGAAACGGTAGCGACCACTGCCAACTTTCAGGCGGTTGCCTGATGATTTGTGAACGGTGATGCCTTCGGATTCGGACAGAGGTTTGCCGGATTCTGTGATTTTTCCTGCGGGAAGCTCGATTTCAGCTGTGGCGTCGGGCGGGATGACGATGTCGAATTCGCCACTTTTTCCGGTGATTTTCCAGTTCGACTCGATGCGGCCGCGGATCGATTGGTGCGACGATTTCACCCAAGTGAGGCCGAGGCCAGTTTGCGGGCGGATGACAATGCGGTCGGCTCCTACTGCGTCGGCCGCGATCTGGATGCCGCCGAGATGGCGGAAGAACCAGGCGGAGATGGAGCCGAACATCGGGTGATTATGGGAAAACGTATTGTCGCTTTCCTTCCACGTTTCCCAGAGCGTGGTGGCCCCCTTTTCCAGCATCCAGCCCCAGGACGGGAAGGTTTTACGATCGGCAAGTGCGTAGGCGAGATCGTGTCGGCCATGCTGAGTGAGCTGTTCCAACAAAAACCGCGTGCCGAAAATGCCAGTGGTGAGACTGGGGCCGTCTGCGGGCGCGGTGAGATTGGCGACGAGGTTGTCGAACACGACCTTCCGGGCGGAATCCGGAGCGGCCCCGAAACCGAGAGCGAGCAGTTGTTCCGACTGCGATCCGCCACCGATCTTACCGGTTTTCTCGCCGAGAAATGTCTTCGCCCATGCGGTGGCGGATTCCTCCGCCATCTTGTCGAAGCGAACCGCATCGCCTTCCCTGCCGACGATTCGTGCGAGCCGCGCCATGCGACGGGCGGTGTCGATGAACATCGGGGTGCCAAGCACGGGGCCCTTAATCTTCGGCATCGATTCGTGGTCGCCGAGGCCAATGACGACGAGCCCGTTTTCACGCTTGGAAGCTTCCAAATCGAACCAACGGATGGCGGCGGGGAGTTGTTCTTCGATCAGCGATTTGTTTCCGTAGTGCTGATAGAGTTGCTCAATCAAAAGCGGATGGGTCATGGCCCAGCCAACGCCGCAATACTGCACGCCGACGAAGGGCGCGGTGTCGGTGAAGTTGCCGTCGGGCCGCGCGGCATCCGCGAAGTCGCGGACGGTTTTGGTGTAAAACCCGGACATATCATAATTCATCAGGAAAGCTTCACTGGTCACGGCGATGTCGCCGCCGTAGCCGAAGCGCTCGCGGTGCGGGCAATCCGACTGCACGCTGATGACGTTGTTAGTGAAGGTGTTGCGGGTGATCTTCTGGATGCGGTTGAATAGTTCGTTGGAGCAGGAGAAATTACCGGCATTGGGTATGGCGGAGTGCATGCGGACGCCGATGACATCTCCCTCAAATCCAACCTTTGGAGCTTCTTTCAAACCGGTGACTTCCATGTAGCGGAAGGCATGGAAGGTGAAATCCGGGCGGTAAGATTCCCGTTCATCCTGTGCTACGATGACACAGCTATCATTGCGGATTTTCTCTGGTCCGCCGCGCGCAATGTACACGTCCTGCTGCCATGCGGTATGGGGCCGCCGGGGCCGCCGATCGGATGCTCCTCGCCCTTGTCATTCTTGCGCGCACCCTTGATTTGGCCGCACACGCTCGTCAGCGGATTGAGCGTGCCGTCGTCGTGAAGGATCTCAGCGTAGCGCAACAGGATGCGCGTGCCGGTGGGAACTTTCAGCTTGATTTCTGGCACGCCGGTGAAGTTTTCACCGAAATCCACGATGTGGGTTCCGGGCGCGGGAGTGGTGACGGCCACAGGACAGATGATATCCGTTCTGCGCACCGGCGGCATTTCGAGAATGGGTGTTAGTGGCTCCATCGGCGCATTGTTAAGGCGCACGGGTTTCCAGGACGAGGCATCGAAGTCCGCCGTGTCCCAACCGGATTTTTCCAATCGGGCGTCGCGTTCTTCGCCGAGGAACACGCTGTTGCGCAAGGTCGGGCCATCGGTGCATTTCCAATCCGGGCCGGTGGTGACGGTGGTTTTACTGCCGTCGGGATGTTCGACGACGAGCAGTGCGATCGCACGCGGCCGGCCGGTGGGTAGTGCATCGCGGAGATTCTTTCCGCCCCACATGCGAAGAGGCAGCGGATTGTACCAACCGTTGCCAAGCGTCAGGCCGAGGCAGTTGATGCCTTCGTGCACACGGACATCGTGAGTGCTATAGAGAATTCGCTTGTCGAAATTCGTCCATGGCGGACCGAGTTCATTGTCATTGACGCGCCCTCCGTTGATACTCGCATAGGAATAGCCGAGGCCGGCCACATGCAGGCGCGCGCGGACAACCGGCTTGGTGATCGTGAACTCCTTCCGCATCAGCGGCGCGGGATCGGGTTTGTAGAAATCTTCGTCTTTCTCCGGTTGCGGCTTGCCGTCGTCGATCCACTTCGCACCTTGCCAATCGGAGGGCTTCATCGGCGCGATTTCCATGGTGGCGGATGTGCTCCAATCGGACTCCTTGCCGTCCTGGTCCCAGCAGCGGACTTTGCAGAAGTAGCGGGCGCCGGAGGAAAGCGGTGATCCTGCATAGCGCACATGGGGTTCGCGGGTGGTCGGTTGTTTACCGGAGTCCCAGACATCGCCGCGGTTTTCAAAAAGAATCTCGCGGCTGCTGGCGACGAGTATCTGCCATGCTGTTTGTTTTTCACCTCGTTCTTGAGACTCCACATGCCATGAAAATATCGGCGTGCTATTGGCCGCGAGTGGATCGCGCACGCCATCGCAGCGCAAATCCACAGGCGTCAAGGCAGCAGCGGCTGGCAGGCAGGACATAGCGAA
>CAYRLT010000477.1:0-1732 GCA_964425095.1 uncultured Luteolibacter sp. | reverse complement strand
CGCGGAGTTGTGTACGGATGATAGGAGGGAAGTCGCCTGCTCGACAGAGGAAGACTCGCGAAAAGGAACCCAAGGCAACTAAATTGTCAATTTGACCAACAAACGCGTCGACAGCACATCGCATGCCGAACACAACTGGCATCTTGCTCCAGTCCGTCCAAGGAGCGTCTCGCTCCGAGTCCGATCTCCTCCCTTGAGAATCACCTGGAACGCCTCCAGCAAAA
Source organism: uncultured Luteolibacter sp. (assembly GCA_964425095.1). GTDB lineage: Bacteria > Verrucomicrobiota > Verrucomicrobiia > Verrucomicrobiales > Akkermansiaceae > Luteolibacter. The sequence goes on along the minus strand of CAYRLT010000477.1, from coordinate 1,508 downwards.
CCGTCATCTACCGCTCCAAGCGCCATCACAACACCAAACGCAATTTTGAAATTTTCAAGGCTCCTGACTTCATCGCCGCCGCCATCGACCACCTACCGCCAAGGGGCAGCAACCCGTGCATTACTACGGCGTTTACTCCAACAAGATCCGCGGACGAGTCGCGGACAAATCACCGTCCTTGATCACTGAGAGCGCTGTTAGTCCTTCAGCTGCTTCTGAAAATCAAACATCAACAACCTGTCCGTCGTAGCCTTCTTGGCCTTCGCAGCTTCAGCGAAGTAGGCGGCGAAGTCGGATTATCAATCGGAGCTCCTACTCGTCGCCCCACCACCCAAGCGCAGCGCCCGACTCATGCGCCCCTTGTGGCGCGATCTCATTCTTCAAGTCGTGGGGCGGTGACCCTCTCGAAAGCAAACCGATCATCGCTTGCGCGGCTTCCTTGCCGGTTTTCAATACTTCATGGTGGTCCCCCCCCCGCCCTTCTGTCCGACCCAATAGCTCTTTCAGGAACCTCCCGAAGAAAGGAAAATCCTAGCAGCCTAGGTGATTAGCGAGAAGGCGCAGAGTCCAGCGGGCGTGACTGGAGGGAGGTTTCGAACAGCAAGTTGAGTGATTCGAGCTTCAACTTCACCGGTGATTTTGATCTCGCGTCCGGGTGTTTCGCGCGGCTTTCGCTCAAGCGCGCCAAGTGGTCCGACCTGGCAGCAACGCTCTCGCAATCGTTCGAGCGTGCGAGTGGTCATTGCGGTGGCTTTTCGAACATCGGCATCTTTCATGGCGGGACCATGCGGCCCTTCGTCAGATAGAAGTAATGCAACTGCGCGCACGATATTCGAATCTTTTCCGCGCTTTCAGTCGCGGATGGCTTCGAGTTCATGGCACTCATCTTCAGACAGTTTGATTCGGTTTATTTTGGCAGGCACCTGTCCGATTGTATATATCCTCAAAAATCACAATTTTAAAATCAGTTTATTCGTCAGATGAAATTTCACACACCACTAGCCATTCACTGCACGCTCAACCGAATGAACAACGAACGATGGGTTCCTATCGGGACGCTGAAGGTATACTGGGGCGCGACACCGATATCGGCGACGGGGTGCCAGTCATCGGCTTGCATTGTGGTGTTCCATTCGGCACCGTAGGTGATGCCGGAAACACCCTCAGGCTGGGTCACAGTGAGCACCAGGTTTCCTCCGATGACCTGCGCTGCAGGAAGCAGGCCGGCGCTATTTAGTGTGGGATTCCCGCCCAAGGCATACTCGATCAAATTGGGAATGCCGTCATGATCGAAGTCTAGGCTATCCGCGCCGTTGCCGCTATTAACGGAGGAACCGAAATGGGTCTGCCTCCAGATTTCCAAGGGATTACGCGTCACGATAGAGGAGAGAACAATGTCATTACCCATACCACCCGCATAGGTGAGCTGCTTATTCACACCGCCGAGCGTAAGCTGCGTGCCCTCAGGTTTGCTGCTGAAATTGCCCGTAGTGGTGCTTGCCGAGGTG
>CAYRLT010000476.1:0-1508 GCA_964425095.1 uncultured Luteolibacter sp. | reverse complement strand
ACTGCGCGTCAGACCGTGGCAGGCGGCGCACGCGAGTTCGCCGAAAATGCCAGAACGCGCATTGTCGCCGGCAAGGAATATTCCGCCGAGCAACTGCGCGCGCTGGGCGAACAAATCAAACAACACCCGGCCGCATGGCTTGGTGGAGCGGCAGCCGTCGGGCTCATCAGTGCCGGTGCCTACCTGCTCTTCCGCGGCGAAGGTGGCAGCGCCCACTCACAAGCCTCCTGAGTCACCTCGCCCACTTCGGGCGCTTGGTCTCAAATTCCATTTTTTCACCCGTCCTCGGGTGCAAAAATGAAAGCTGCCACGAGTGGAGTTGCATCGCTGTGGCAGCGGCATCGAGCGTCTGCGTGTCGCCAAGCTCACCATTCGCGAGATAGGCCGGATCACCGAGCACCGGAAATCCGAGATGCCAGAGGTGGATCCGAATTTGATTTGTGCGACCAGTATTGAGTGTGGCTTCGAGCAATGAAGTACCGTCGGCGCGGCGCTCCAACACGCGGAAATCCGTGCTCGATGGCAGGCCATCCATTTCATCGACTCGATGCGTGCCGAGTTGGTCAGCATCAGCAGAAATCGGCGCATCGCAGGAAAATTGATCTTGCGGCGGATGTCCAGCGACACCGACGAGATAGCGCTTCACCACCGTGCCATCGATAAATTGACGCTGCAAAACCCGGCAAAAATGTCTGGTGCGGGCGAAAAGTACGATACCCGTCGTATTGGAGTCGAGCCGATGAACCGGACGCGGCACATGCGGCGCGGAGGCAAGGTTGAGCAAATGCTGGAGGGTGTTGCGATGAAAGCGACCGCTGGCATGCATCGGTAATGGCGCAGGTTTGCGGATCAGCATGACCGCTTCATCGAGATGCAGGATGCGGATGTCGGTGGTCACATCGGGCTCTGTTTCCGGCGGGAAAATTTGTAGGATCCGCTCGCCCGCGCGGACGACATGATCCTTGCCGCGGACTTTGCCGCCATAATTGACAAAGCGTCCAGCATCGCAGCGTGATTCCCATTCGCTTCGATCGATCTGCGGAAACAAAGTCACCAAAGCATCCAAGAGCGTATGACGATCCAATGCCGCGGGGATGTTCACCGGTCTGCGGTTTTCCTGCGCGATTGATCCGGGCAATGGGCTGCTGACCTTTTTCAAAGCCTCTTCCAAGGCTGCAATCTTTTCGGTCATTTGCTGCGGCTCGCTCTTGTAGCAATACGGGCAACTTTTCCCCTGCACAAATCGCGGATCCTCCTGATCGCTCTCATCGAGTGGCGCAAGGCAAGCGTAGCAGACCGCATGACCCGACTCGCGGAGAGCGGGATCAACCCCCACTCTTTGATCAAAGACAAAGCAATCGCCGTCGTAGTGCTCGCCACCGCATTCCTCAAAGTATTTCAGGATGCCGCCATCAAGTTGATGAATCTCTTTGAAGCCCTCCATCTCCATGAAAGGTCCGGCCTTTTCGCAGCGGATACCACCGGTGCAAAACATCACGATCGGCTGG
>CAYRLT010000475.1:0-23233 GCA_964425095.1 uncultured Luteolibacter sp. | reverse complement strand
CGCGGAGTTGTGTACGGATGATAGGAGGGAAGTCGCCTGCTCGACAGAGGAAGACTCGCGAAAAGGAACCCAAGGCAACTAAATTGTCAATTTGACCAACAAACGCGTCGACAGCACATCGCATGCCGAACACAACTGGCGCGGCGCCCCGACGACATGACGGTTGCCGATACCGGTGTAGCTCTCGATGAACGAAGAAATCGACCTGCGCGGCCGGGCGAAACTGAAGAATGAATCCTCAGCGATCAGGCGACCCCCTTCATACCGCACCGCCGCGATCTGAATGAACTCGTCCTCATCGGGATAGAGTCCTGTAGTCTCAAGGTCATAGATCACAAATGAGACATCCCGGTGAAATCGGTCGGTCCAGAGAAATTCAAACCCGCAGCCCGGACAAACCGTTGGCTTGCCAATTTCAGACTTCGAACCATTCATTGAAATCGAGCACGCGGGATTCGGACAATTGATCTTCATAAGCTTAAAACAGACCTCGATGCGGCTGGGTTCCGAGCATCCGTGGTTTGAGAAACGCGGTTCCTTTAAAAACAAGAGTGCCGCCGGGGGGACTCGAACCCCCACGCTGGTTGCCCAACAACGGATTTTAAGTCCTCTGACACCCCCCCCTTGTTGACAAAAAGTATTCTTTGGGTATTCTACTGGCATGAAAACAACTTCTATCACGAAGAACGGCAAAACGGTTTACCGCGTGTATCTTGGCCAAGATTCTAACGGAAAGAAGCGCTACAAGCAGTTCAAAACCGAAGAGGATGCATCCACTTGGGTTGACAACGAATTGGAGCGGCAAAAGGAACACGGAAAGCTCACCGCGGGACTGGATGGCGTACTCGTCGCAGCATGGCACCGTATGGACACGGAGCTCAAGGCACTGGGTTCCTCGCTTGAGAAGGCGGGTTCCGAAATGGCCAAGCGGCTGAAGTCTGTTAGAAAAGAAGGAACCGCAAAGGCGTGCCTCAATGCTTTCATCGCCGCAAAAATCAAACAGGGCCGAAAACCCGCCTACATCAGCGATATCAAGTCGCGGTGCCTGCGATTCCTTGAAGACCATCCTTCGAACCTTTTGGCACGGTCCATATCACCAGAATTGATTCGGGTTCACCTTGATGACCTGCCGGGTGCCACACTTCAAAGAGACAACCAATACCGCAATCTCGGTGCCTGGCTGCGATGGGCTGTTCATCATGGTTGGATTGGCTTAGATCCCATGCCGCCTAAGCTCCGGGGCATGGCCGCCAAAGCACCACGTGGTGAGGCCGTAATCCTTGCTCCCAGCAAAGCAAAATCACTGCTATTAGCGACGCTCGTATCGAATGAAAAAGATGTGACCCCCTGCGGCTTGGACGTCATGCCCTTCGTCGCGCTCTCCCTTTTCGCGGGAATTCGGCCTGCGGAGTTTCGTAAAAATGTGTATGAAAAAAATGGCACAAAAAAGGTCATCGATCTCAATTGGTCTGACATCACGCCCGAGGGCATTCGCATATCCGCGGAACTGTCCAAAACTGGGTTAGCCCGGGTCATTCCACTGCACGAGACCTTAAAGCGATGGATCGAATTCCACTTCCTTTGGCGAAAAACTAACACTGGCCCGATTCTCCCTCCAAGATGGCGGGAAACATGGGACGGATGGCGGAAAAATTACTGGGTTGATGAGCAAGGCAAGCAAATCAAATGGCATGCCGACCAACTGCGCCACAGTTTCGGCACCTATCAATTGGCAATCACCAAGAATGCCGGTCAAGTCGCACTCGAAATGGGAAACTCCCAGAACATCGTTCTCAAACACTACTGGCAGTCGAAGACCCTTCAAAACGAAGCCGAGGAATTCTGGGGACTTCATCCCGTAGCCACTCTCGGACCTAAGCTCGCTAGAAAAATGGATAATCCGGCGACACCCGGCGGATTCTTTGACCGCTAAGCATTCGTTAGCACTTCGTAAACTAACGCCCGGGTTGCCGCAGGCCGCCATATTGCGTTTCCCCGACAATGGAGCGGGTCGGCGGCCGATGGCGCGACCCACCCCGAAAAATGCCGATTCAGAATCGAAGAATTATTGACCCTCCCCCCGTATTTGCCCCACCCCGTCGGTCATCATGGCACTGCCATGAGCCGAAATTCACCGCATTCCGACTGGTTTTTCCTGTTAAAACCACACCCGTTTTTGTCCAACTTACTGCCAAAGGCGTGGCCGGGGACGTTCAGAGAGCCGACAAAAAAGCCTTGGTAGCGATGAATACCTGACCTGTCGGAGATCCCGGCTTGCCGTATCCGCCCAGATTTTTCAGTCTTCCGAAGGTTTTCAACCACTCATCCATGAACGCGTTCACTTTCCGGGATCAAATCGTCCAAAGCTACGAACGGTTTTCCCGGAGTTTTGTTAAAATCGCGGCGGCGGACATCTCGAAAATCGTTGATTCTGAATACGAAAACGGTCGCTACTGGCCGGAACCGTTGATCCAAATCAACCCAAACTACAAACAGTGCGCCACCGTGCTGGATTTGGCTAACGCCGGGGTGATTCACCCCCTCACCGCGAAAATCTTTCATGTGCGTGACAAACTGGGCAATCTGGTCCCACTACGATTGCACAAACATCAACAAGATTCCCTCGCTCTTGGCCAACAGGGCAGGAGTTACGTAGTCACGACTGGCACGGGTTCAGGCAAGTCTTTAGCCTTTTTCATCCCCATCGTTGACCGCATCCTAAAGGCCCGGGAAAAGGACCCGACGCCCCGCACCCGCGCTATCATCATTTACCCGATGAATGCCCTGGCAAACAGTCAGGCCGAAGAGATTGGAAAGTTTCTTGGAAACCTTGGGCCGACAGATGGCGGCCCGACCTTCGCCCGTTACACCGGCCAAGAAAGCTCCGCCGAGCGGCAGGCATTGGCCGCAAATCCGCCAGACATCCTTCTCACCAACTTCATGATGCTGGAGTTGATTCTCACCCGCTACGAAGAGGTGGACCGGAAAGTGGTGGACCACTGCCAAGGGCTGGAATTCCTGGTAATGGACGAACTTCACACCTACCGCGGTCGCCAGGGCGCGGATGTCGCCATGCTGGTGCGCCGGCTTCGCCAGCGGCTCAAGGCGAACAACCTGCTGTGCATCGGCACATCGGCCACGATGTCCAGCACGGGCACCGCCGAAGACCAGAAGCGGACGGTTTCAACGGTGGCATCCAAGCTCTTTGGTGCCAATATTGAGGAAACTGACGTCATCGACGAGACACTCGAACGCGCCACCGATCAATCCATGGGATTGGATTCGGTGAAACCACTTCTTGCACAACGCTTGGCAGTTCAAACGGAATCATGGAGCGACCTAGACACGTTCCGACGCGATCCACTCGCCGTCTGGACGGAACTAACGCTCGGCTTGGACATGAAAAACCAGTCCAGCCCTCGTCGTGCCAGACCACTCAGCCTTTCGGAAGCCTCCAAGTTGCTCGCCGGGGATGCTGGGGTTGATGTGTCTCAAGCCCAAAAGGCGTTGGAGATTTTCCTAACCGCAGCCCAGAAAGTCACAACTCCCGATGGGCGCGCCCTGTTCGCATTCAAGCTCCATCAGTTTATCAGCGGCCCCGGCAAAGTGCTCTGCACTTTAGAACCCGATGACAAACGCCAGATAACCCTCGACGCGCAACGTTTCGCACCCGGCCGACAAAAGGACGCCGTGCTATTGTTCGGAACCCACTTCTGCCGCGAATGCGGCCAAGAATACCACCCCGTGTGGCATGCGACAGAATCGCCGCCGAACTACACCCCACGCGAGATCGACGACGTAGGCAGCGACGAAAAAGAGCGGCGCTTCGGCTTCCTCGCTCCAGTCCGCAATGGGCAAAACTTTGAAGGAAACTCCGAGGACCTTCCGGATTCATGGACCGAGGAGGGCAAAACTGAAACCAAGGTCAAACAGAACTACAAGGAAGCGGTGCCCTTTCGGGAAATGATCGACGAACGCGGCCATCGCGGCAGCGGCAGGGCCTATTGGTTTATCCCTGGAAAATTCCGCTTCTGTCTGAACTGCGGCCACGAACACCAAGCACACGGCCGGGACATCAACCGTCTTTCCAGCCTCTCCGGTGAAGGCCGCTCCTCCGCCACCACCGTCCTAACCCTCGCAATCCTCCGCCAACACTTCGACACCCCGCTTGAACCAGGCAGCACCTTCGACCCGCGAAAATTATTAGGATTCACCGACAATCGTCAGGACGCGGCGCTCCAAGCTGGCCATTTCAACGATTTCCTCTACCTGCTCATGATCAGGTCCGGCCTGCTGGCCGCCCTCAAGAAACACGACAGAGGACTGTTAGCAGGAGACCTTGGCGTTGAGGTATTCCGCTCCTTGGGCTTCGAAACAAATGACGAGGAAATCCTATCGGAATTTCTCGTTGAACCGGATCTTTTTGGCCTCGCAAAACAGGAAGCGGAACGCGCCGCACGCTTCGTGCTCGGCTACCGCCTATTACGGGATCTTCGGAAAGGCTGGCGCTTCAACAATCCGAACCTCCGCCAACTCGATCTGCTACACATCGACTATCCGGGATTGCAAGACATGGCCGCCAATCATGTCGCCATGACTAAGTCCCAGGCGGATTACACCGAATCAAAGAAAGACAAAGAACTAACGCCCGCTGAGAGCGCGGGTTGGGAACTTCTACACAGTCTCTCACCATCTGCACGCACCTCCCTCGGCCGCATCATCTTTGAAGGAATGTTACGCGATCTCTGCGTCGAGTCCGACTATCTCGATGCCGCTAGGCAGGACAACATGCGTCTCTCCGTCGCGAGCTATCTGAACGAGCGCTGGGCCTTCGGCTCTGACGAAAAGCTGGCCACCTCGAAATACCTGATTCTCGACAAGCGCCCCGAAAGCAAAGGACAGCGGAAACGTGACGACCTGATCGGCGGCGGTGCCCGATCACGCCTCATCCGCGAAATCCGCTATGCCAAGGAGTGGGAAAAACATCCAGAGGCGGAAGATATTCGCAAAACCCATGGCGAAATCCTAGTGGAGTTGGTTCGTGCCTTTCTTCAACTCGCAAAAAAAGGCGGCTACGTCACGGATCAACAGGTCGATAAATCCAAAGCTGATAACAAGCCCGCTCTCACGGGCTGGGCGGTCAAGGATACCGCCCTGCGTTGGATGATGAACGAGAACCCTGAGGAAACCGGCAGCAAATCCAATGCCTTCTTCCGGGACTTGTATTCGTCCGTTTCAAAACTGCTAGAAACTCCAGGGCACAGCTTCTTCGACTTCGAGGCCCACGAACACACCGCGCAAGTTGAATCCGACAAACGCAAGGTGCTTGAAGCCCGTTTCCGCATGTCACCACGCGATCACGAATGGTGGAAGACCGAGTCCGGTCAAAAGGGCAAACTCATCCGCCTACCCGTCCTCTATTGCTCGCCAACAATGGAACTCGGCGTGGACATCTCCGCGCTCAATACCGTTTACCTCCGCAATGTCCCGCCCACGCCGGCAAACTACGCCCAGCGCAGCGGACGTGCCGGGCGCTCCGGCCAAGCAGCACTGGTCATCACCTACTCAGCGGCGATGAGCCCCCACGACCAATGGTTCTTCCATCATTCCGACCAGATGGTGCATGGCGTCGTCAAGGCCCCCACGCTCGATCTCTGCAACCGCGATCTCGTCGAAAGCCACCTTCACGCGGTCTGGCTCGCCGCCGTGCAGCGATCTATCGACACCAGCATCGCCCCACTGCTGGATCTTGAGACCCGTGAGAAACCACTGGAGTCCTCACTCCAGGAAGCGATCACCGACCCTGCTGTTAGTCGCCGTGCCTTGGCGGCCGCAAAAGAAGTGATCGCTCAAGTCGAAACAGAATTACGGCAGACCTCATGGTTCTCACCCGACTATGTCGAAACCGTGATCCGCAACAGCGCGGTCGCCTTCACCGATGCCTTTGATCGTTGGCGGAAACTCTACGAAGCCACACACAAGCAAATGGCCTCCGCCGACGCCATCAACAAAAGCCCTGCGACCACGGCCCAAGATCGCGAAAATGCCAAACGCCGTTATCTCGATGCGGTGAATCAGTTGAAACTCCTCCTCAAAACCGGCGGCGGACAAAACAACGACTTCTACACCTTCCGCTACCTCGCCAGCCAAGGCTTCCTCCCCGGCTACAACTTCCCGCGCCTTCCCTTGATGGCATGGATTCCCGCCACCGGCCGCAAGAAGAAGGATGGCAAAGACGATGCTGGCAGCATGGTCAGCCGCCCACGCTTCCTTGCACTATCAGAATTCGGCCCGCGCAGCCTGATCTATCACGAAGGCCGCATGTTCCGCGTAGATCGCGCCAAACTCAACGTCACCGCAGCCGACCACATTTCGTCGGACTCTCGGCTTGCCACCATCAATGCATTTGTCTGCACGCACTGCGGTTACGGGCACCTTGGGAAAACCGAAGACCCCGAGCCCAAGGATCATGTTTGTGATGCCTGTAAAGAGCCGTTCACTCCCGAAAGCCGTGTCAACGAACTCTATCGAATTGAAACCGTAGAAACACACCCGGTCGAGCGCATCTCGGTGAATGACGAAGATCGCCAGCGCCAAGGTTTCGACATCATCACCACCTATCGCTTCCTGCCGGGCCCCGGCGGCGCACCGGACCGCATGGAAGCGGACGTCACCGACAACGGTGATCTTGTTGCCCGTCTCACCTATTCCCCATCCGCCGCACTCTGGCGCATCAATCGCGGATGGAAACGCCGCAAGGACAAAAAACAACTCGGCTTTTACATCAATCCCCTCAGCGGGCGTTGGAGCAAAAAAGAAGAAGCCGATGGAGATGACGACTCAGCAGAATCCCTGGAAGACGTTCAGGACAAGAAAGCCGCATCCCAACGCATCGTGCCATTTGTGGAGGACCATCGGAACATTCTCATCATCACGCCACCGTCATCGGCTTTCATGCCGGAAGCCGCCATGGCCACCATCCAAGCGGCCCTGAAACGCGGCATCGAACAGACGTTCCAAATCGAATCCGCAGAACTCGTCGTCGAGGCGCTACCCGCCAATCACGACCGCAGGGCACTCCTGCTCTATGAAGCCGCCGAAGGTGGAGCCGGTGTCCTAAGTCGCCTTGCCTCCGATCCCACCCACCTCGCTCAGGTCGCCCGCACCGCTCTCGAGCTGATGCACTACGAAGTGCCCGAAAACGAAGTGCAGCCCGGCAAACTCATCGACCTCGCCGGTGAAAACGCCGGTCCTCGCGACACCCAATGCGAAGCCGGTTGCTACCAGTGCCTGCTTTCCTATTACAATCAGCCTGATCACGAACTCATCGACCGCCGGAACTCCGCCGCAGTCGCGTTCCTTGCCTCACTTGCCAACTCCACCGTCCAGCCGCTGCGTCCTGTCGCAGAACCTAACCAAAATGGAAACGGTGAATCACCCACCCCGATTCAAAGCTGGCTCTCCGCCGTTTCCCAATACGGACTCCGCCAGCCCGACCAACTCAATGTTCCCATCAACGGAGGAGAAACCACAGCAGATGCCGCCTATCAAACGTCCCGCGCGCTTGTGTTTCTGACCTCACCATCAAACACTGTCACCGCATACGCGCAGGACCGCGGATACACGGTCATCGTCTTCTCGGAGAATTCATCTGAATGGCTGCCGGTGTTCGAATCCCATTCATCCATCTTCGGCCCCATTTCATCCCCCTCATGACTACCTCTCTCGCTGAATTCTCTCCCGGGGCACTCGTCCGTGCCCGTGGCCGCGAATGGGTCGTCCAACCCGGTTCCACCGCCGATGCTCTCTCGCTCCGCCCTCTCGGCGGCTCCGAGGAAGACATCGCCCTGATCCTACCGGATTTGGAGTTCACTCCACCGGAACCCGCCATCTTCCCACTGCCTGATCCGTCCCGCCACGGCAGCCACCAAGCCGCCACGCTCCTGCGCGATGCGATCCACCTGAAACTCCGCAATGGCGCGGGCCCGTTCCGCTCCTTCGGCAACATCGCGGTGGAACCCCGGGCCTATCAACTCGTTCCGCTCCTGATGGCCCTACGCCTTCCTGTCGTCCGTCTGCTCATTGCCGACGACGTCGGCATCGGGAAAACCATCGAAGCCGGACTTATTGTTAGGGAATTGCTCGACCGTGGCGAAATCACCCGCTGCGCCATCCTCTGCCCTCCGCATCTCGTAGAGCAATGGCAGGCGGAGTTGGAAAACCGTTTCCACCTGCGGGCCGTCGTACTCACCTCGGCAAGTGCCAATCGCGTTGAACGCTCCCTTCCACCCGGCATCGGTCTGTTTGACCAGCATCCCTTCGTCGTCGTCAGCCTCGACTACATCAAAAGCGAGCGCCACCGGGAACACTTCCTCTCCATCGCACCGGATTGCATCGTCGTGGACGAAGCCCACACCTGCGCCGCAGCGGGACAAGGAAAACAACTCCGCTTCGAACTCCTGCAAAAACTCGCCGCTAACGAAGACCGCCATCTCGTTCTTCTAACAGCCACGCCGCATTCGGGCGACAACGACGCATTCTACAACCTCCTCTCGCTCCTGCGTCCGGAATTCTCACGTCTCCGCGAAGACAAGGCCGAAGCGCAGCGCGGCGGACTTCGCGACGAACTCGCCCGCCACTTCGTCCAACGCCGCCGAAAGGACATCGAAGAATGGCAGGACACCAGTATCTTCGCCCGCCGCTTCACCACGGAAATCACTTATGCACTCACCGGAGAATGGGGTGATTTCTTCGACAACGTACGCGACTATTGTGTTGGCCTCGCCACACGCGCCGAGGAATCCCAGGGTCAGCACGCCCGGATGATTTGGTATGCCACACTCGCCTTGCTACGTTGTGTTTCATCCTCCCCAGCCGCAGCCGCCAAAGCCCTCGGGACCCGTCTCTCCGGCACGCTCGCAATCAGTCCGGATGCGGATCTGGAAATCGGAGATGATGAAGAGCGAATCTATGATGGCTCCGGTGACGAACTCAACCAAAGCGACATCGAACCGGCCGCCGCCATGGATGAAGAGGCCGCCCGCCTAAAAGATCTCATCGCCACCGCCGAAAAACTTTCCGGCACCAAGGGTGATCCTAAGCTCGCATCCCTTGTGCTTCACCTACGGCAACTTCTAACTGATGGTTTCCGCCCTGTAGTTTTCTGCCGCTACATCGCCACCGCCCGTTATGTGGCGGAGCACCTTGCCAAGGAATTCAAAAAGGCCACAGTCGATGCCGTCACCGGCGAATATTCCTCCGACGAACGCCTGGAACGCGTCGAAGCTCTCGGCGAGGCGGAACAACCCATCCTGGTCGCAACCGACTGCCTGTCCGAAGGCATCAACCTCCAACATCTTTTCACCGCCGTCGTTCACTACGATCTCGCGTGGAATCCTTCCCGCCACGAACAGCGCGAAGGCCGCGTGGACCGTTTCGGCCAGCAGGCACCCGAAGTCCGTGCCACCATGCTTTACGGCCAGGACAACCCTGTCGATGGCTTCATCCTCAACGTCATCCTCCGCAAGGCCGAGGCCATCCGCAAGGAACTCGGTGTCCTCGTCCCGCTTCCCGCCGACGAACAGCGTATCAACCAAGCCCTCATCAAGGCGGCTTTGATGAAAGAGAATCGCAAAAAGAACTATCAAACCCAATTCGACTTCAGCGAAATCAGCCCCGAACTCGCCACGCTCGACACCCACTGGCACGACGCCATGGAAAACGCCAAGGCCAACCGAACCGTGTTTGCCCAACGCCGCCTCCGCCCTGAAGAAGTTCTGCCCGAATGGGAAAAACAACGCGCATTGCTGGGTGGCGCGGACGACATCCTCCGCTTCGTCCGCAATACCTGTGCCCGGCTGAACTCACCGCTCGAGCCTTTCAAGAAAGTCGCCTGGAAACTTCTCCCTCAACACCTGCCCCAAACCCTGCGCGAACGCCTCACACTTGAGGAAATCACCAAACCTCTCGCCATCTTCTTTGATCCAAAAGCTACCGTCCCCGGTGCCCGCCACGTTCAGCGCACTCACCCCATCGTCTCTTTGTTAGCCGACACCTTATTAGAAGACTCGCTCTCCGGTGCGGAACACCCACTCGCCGCCCGCTGCGCCGCCACCGTCACCCACGCGGTCAACGTCGTCACCAGCATCTTCGTCCTGCGCCTGCGCCACCAACTCACTAGCCGCCGACGCGACGTCACCCGCACCCTCATGGCCGAGGAATGCGTCACCCTCGCCGTCGCCGGCCGGGCCAATCCCCAGTGGCTCACCGACGCCGACCTCGCCCCGCTGCTCGCCGCCGAACCCGCTGCCAACCTCACCGAAGCCGCCGCAACCGAGCACATCCAAACCACCCTCGATTTCCTCAATTCCCAAACCCCCTACCTGGAAAACCTCGCCACCGAACGAGCCAACGCACTCCTCACCGACCACCGCCGCGTCCGCGAAGCCGCCCGCGACATCGGCAGCTACGAAGTCACCCCCTGCCTGCCCGTCGATGTCCTCGGCGTCTATGTCCTTCTACCCGCCTCGCTCTGATTACCAATGACCGCCACGCCGACGATACACCCGAACAAAACTCTACACTTGCAAAGTGTAGAGTCACTTGTCAGTGCATCTTCCATAAAGCGCCTACTCGCAAATCTTGCTGAATATCTGGAAAAACTGACGGGGCGCGAGGTCCTACTTGAACCCGTCCAATCCAGCAAACTCCCGCTTTTTCTGCGGGAGCGTTACACCCTGCGCCGGGCGGAAATCTTTGGCAGGGACTTTTTGCTCGCTCTGGATTCCTTGGGAGAAGAAGCCCCCTCCGCAGCAACCTATGCCAACTTCGCCGAATTGCTGGCCAGCCACCTTGGCCACCCTCCGGTCCTTGTCCTGCCGGCTCTGGCCACCCACATCCGCCAGGGCTTGATCCGGCTGGGCAGGCCCTTCATCGTCCCGGGAAGTCAGACTTTCCTGCCGACAGCCCTGATTGATTTGAGGGAACGCCAACCGGCTCCCCGACTCCCGGTACCCAAATCCCTAAGCCCGGCTGCCCAAAGCGCGCTGCTCTATCATCTGGAGCGTGAAACCGTTCACCACCAGCCCCTTCAGAAGATCGCGGAAACCATCGGCTATTCGCCCAACATGCTGGCCAAGGTGAAACACGAACTCGAAGCCGCCGAACTTTGCAAAACCATCCGCGACGGTCGCGTCGTGTTGTTACGGTTCCGTTTCGAGCGCCGCGAACTCTGGGAAAAGGCCCTACCTTGGCTCACTTCGCCTGCCCGCGCCACCCACTGGGTTCGCTGGGAAAATCCACCACAAGGGATCCTTCTTGCCGGCATTACCGCTCTCAGCGGCATGACAATGATCGCTGATGACCGTGTGCCCGTGCATGCCTTGGGCCACCGGGAGCACCGCGCCGCCCTTGAAAACGGGGAATACCGGATCTGTGCGGATCGTGATGAAGCCACGGCCCGTTTGGAAGTGTGGAACTACAACCCCAAGCTTCTCGCCATCCGCCCGGATACGGTGGACCCTCTGTCCCTTTACCTGACTCTCAAGGACGATCCCAACGAACGGGTTCAGGACCAACTCGAAACTCTCATCAAACAATTTCCATGGTAACACCCACAGCCCTGCGTGACGCAATTTTCTCCTACTTCCGCCTCACCGACTCGAATTTCACCTCCTCGTTCCAACATCCGATATGAGCGAAGAACCACTCAACCTCAATCTAAACAACATTCCGCCGGATCGCCTAGCCGATGCGGTTTCGTTGGTGGCCAAGCAAAAATACACCTGCAAGGACTGTGGAAATCTCTTCGCGCTCTCGGAAAGGGAGATTCTCCACTTCTTGGAAAAGAAACTCCATCTTCCCAAGCGATGCTCCGGTTGCCGGAAAGACCCGGCCGCTATCGAATCCACACCCGAATCCCTAAAGGGCAAATTCTTTGCCGAGGCCGATCCCACCCGAATTCCAATGGTCCCGTGGCGCCACACTTAGGCTCCTCTATGGCACAAAACCCGCCAAATAACCCTCATTCCCAGCGCACCGAATACTCCCATAACGACTCCGCCAACCCACTTTCAACTGAAAATCAATGACTTCCGTATAGAACAACTCCTGCCAAATAACCCTTAAAAACAGCGCTTCTATAAAACTGCATCTCCCAGCTAGCCCACTGACCATCATGCCCACACCACCACTCCAACAAACCCTCGAATCCCTCATTGCAGGATGGGAAGGCGAATGCGTGGAATTTAAGGAGGCCAATGACAATTACCCCACTCAGGACATCGGCAAATACTTTTCCGCTCTTGCCAACGAGGCCAACCTGCGCGGCTTGTCTTCCGCATGGCTTGTGTTCGGTGTGAGCAACAGTCGCCAGATTGTCGGCACCACCTACCGCACGGATCCTTCCCGACTCCAAAGCCTCAAGCATCAGATCGCTCAAGAAACCGATCCGAGCACCAGCTTCCGGGAGATTCACGAACTGATCACGCCGGAAGGCCACCGTGTTTTGCTCTTTGAAATTCCAGCCGCGCCTCGAGGCATCCCCATTGCTTGCAAAGGCCATTACTTCGCCCGCAACGGCGAAAGCCTCACCGCCCTCAGTCTCGCCAAGCAGGACGAAATCCGATTCCAATCCCTTACCGAAGACTGGTCGGCCGGGATCTGTTCGTCCGCCACACTTGCAGACCTCTCACCGGAGGCCATTGCCAAAGCCCGCGAAATCTTCACCACCAAATACAGCGACCGCATCACGGCGGAAACCGTCCGTAGCTGGGACGACATGACCTTTCTCGAAAAAGCAGGTCTTGTGATCGATGGAAAACTCCGCCGCTCCTGCCTGTTGCTCTTGGGCAACCCCGAAAGCGTCCACCACCTCAGCCCGGTCGTTGCAGAGATGTCGTGGAAACTCGAAGGCCCGGAACTGGCCTACGAGCATTTCGGCCCACCGTTCCTACTCACCAGCTCGCTACTCTATCAGCGCATCCGCAACATCCGCCTCACACTCCTGCCACCAGGCCAGATGATTCCGCTGGAACTCGCCAAATACGACCAGCGCATCGTCCTTGAGGCCCTTCACAACTGCATCGCGCACCAGGACTACACCCGGTGCGAACGCATCCTCGTCATTGAGCGCCCCACCGAACTCGTCTTCCAGAACGCAGGCGGGTTCTTCGACGGCACGCCGCAGGACTACGTCGTCTCAAACCGCACCCCCACCCGTTACCGGAACCGCGCCCTCGCCCAAAGCATGGTCCACCTACGCATGATCGACACCATGGGCTTCGGCATCCGTGACGTCATGTTCAAGGGCCAAGCCCGCCGTTTCTTCCCCCTGCCGGATTTCGATCTCACGGACCCCGCCCACGTCGTGCTCCGGATCCAAGGCCGCTTCATCGACGAAAACTACAGCCGCGCCCTGCTCACCCACGATGACCTGCCATGGCCCGAGATCCTTGCGCTAGACGCCATCCAAAAAGGCACCGAACCCGATGAGGAAACGCTGACGGCCCTCCGCCGCAAGGGCCTCATCGAAGGCCGCAAGCCCGCCCTCCACGTCGCCGCCTCCGTCGCCGCAGCCACCGGCGACACCGCCGAATACATCCGCCACCGTGCCTTCGACGACGCCTATTACTGCGACCTCATCCTCCAATACCTCGAAAAATTCGGCCAAGGCACCCGCACCGACTTCCGCCGTCTCATTCTCGACAAGATCTCCGACGTTCTCACCGACCAGCAAAAAGAAGTCAAGGTGATGAACCTCCTTCAAAAATTGCGCCGACAAGGAAAAATCTTATCCGATGGCCGCACCAGTGGGGGGATTTGGAAACTCTCCAATGCCTCGCAAAAACCTCCTCCGGCCAGCTAATGCAAGTTTATGTAATTTTATGTAAATTTATGTAACTCCATCGAATCCTAGACCCTTTTCGCCCAACCTAGACCGCTTTAGTCAGCTTTAGGCGGCTTTAGGCAGCTTTTAGCCCAGATTAGCCAAGATTTAGTCAGAAACGCCATCCTTCCCATCCTTCCCACTGCTCACTTCTCCCGCATCCGGCTCTCAGTCTCTTCTCTTCTCTGATCACTGATCACTCGGCACTTCTCACTTCTTCCCATGTCCCGCCGCCGCAAATCCACCGACACCACCCCGTTCGATACCCTACGGCTCGAAGGCTCGCTCTTCGTACCCGAGTTGCTGGAACGTGCGGCCAGCGGCGAGGCCACCTTCCAGAAGGAAACCGACTACGCCATCCCCAAGGGCCTCAAGCTCCACGACGAATACGGCCGCGCCTTCCGCATTGCCACCGCCACCTGGCAATCCTTCGCCCCACAGACCGCCCGCGCCGATCTCGATGCCGCCACCATCACCCGCGCGTTCGTCGTCGATTTCCTCCGCCAATGCCTCGGCTACACCGACCTCACCCCGCTCGGTGCTCCCATCCAACTCGGCGACCGCGGGTTCCCGGTCACCGCCCAAGCTCTCGGCGGACGCCTCCCCGTCATCATCGCCCCGCATAACCTCGCCCTCGATGATCCGGATCCCCGCTTCGCTATCATCGGCTCCGGCTCAAAGAAAAAATCCGCCCACCAACTCGCCCAGGAATTTCTCAACGCCTCCCAAGACTGCCTCTGGGCCATCGTCACAAACGGCAAAACCCTCCGCCTCCTCCGCGATGCCGATACCCTCACGCGCCCAAACTTCCTCGAATTCGACCTCGAAACCATCCTCCGCGACGACCAACACCGCTACGCCGACTTCTCCGCCCTCTGGCGCATCCTCCACGCCTCAAGGAGCGTGGGCGTCTCGCCCGCATCTTCAATTTGGGAATCCTGGAAATCCGAAGGTCACGCCCAAGGCCTCCGCGTCCGCGATGGCCTCCGCGATGGGGTTACCCAAGCCCTCCTCATCCTTGGCCGCGGCTTCCTGACCCAGCCAGACAACACCGCTCTCCGCCAGCGACTCCACGACGGCACCCTCACCACCGACGCCTACTTCCAACAACTCCTCCGTCTCATCTACCGCAGCCTCTTCCTCTTCTGCGCCGAAGAACGCGATCTCCTGCACCCGCCGGCCCCGGCAGATTCTTCTGACATTCAAAATTCAAAATCCAACATTCAACATTCCGCAGCGCGGGCCGCCTACGCCACCGGCTACAGCCTCCGCCGCTTCCGCTCCCGCGCCCTCCGCCAATCCGCCCACGATCCCCACGGCGATCTCTGGCAATCCCTCCGCATCGTCTTTCGCGGACTCTCTAACGGTCAACCGCGCCTCGCCCTGCCCGCCCTCGGTGGACTCTTCGCGGAAACCCAATGCCCGGATCTCGACAGCGCCGCTATCACCAACCGCGACCTTCTCTCCTCCATGCGCGAGCTGCGCTGGTTCTTCGACAAGAAAACCGGCAAACGCTCCGCCATCGACTACCGGAACATGGGACCCGAAGAACTCGGCTCCGTCTACGAGTCCCTGCTAGAACTCGTCCCCACCCTCGACCTCCCCGGCCGCGTCTTCGGCTTTGCCGGCATCACCGATGACGCATCCAGTTCCGGCAACGCCCGGAAAACCACCGGCTCCTACTACACCCCGGATTCCCTCGTCCAAGAACTCATCAAGTCCGCGCTCGATCCCGTTATCGCCCACAAGCTCGCCGACCACCCGACGAACCCCATCGACGCCCTGCTCTCTATCACCGTCTGCGATCCCTCCTGCGGCTCCGGCCACTTCCTGCTCGCCGCCGCCCGCCGCCTAGCCGAGAAACTCGCCGAACTCCGCGCTCCCGACGGTGCCGTCCGCCCGGACGACTACCGCCACGCCCTCCGCGAAGTCGCCAGCCGCTGCCTCTATGGCGTGGACATCAACCCGATGGCCGTCGAACTCTGCCGCGTCGCCCTCTGGCTGGAAACCGTCGATCCCGGCAAACCCCTCGGCTTCCTCAACCACCACATCCGCAACGGCAACAGCTTGTTAGGCACCACCCCCGACCTCATCGCCGCCGGCCTGCCCGACGAAACCTTCACCGCCATCGAAGGCGACGACAAACCCGCCTGCGCCGGACTCAAAAAGCGCAACAAAGCCGAGCGCACCGGCTTCGGCCCGCTCTTCGCCAAGGAAGAGGACAGCATCCGCGAAAAACTCCGCCAGGCCGCCACCTCCATCGAGGCCATGGACGACAGCCAACCCGGTGCCCTCCAGCAAAAAGAAGCCGCCTTCCTCACCAACGAAACCGCGCCCGAATACCGCCACGCCAAACTGTTAGCCGATCTCTGGTGTGCCGCCTTCGTCATCAAAAAAATAAGGAGCAACGACCTTACTGTCGTCTCTTCCTCTTCCGAACCTCCAATCCCATCCCCCGAAGCCGGCCAACTCCTCCACACCGACGACGACCTCTTTGGGCAATCCGTCCCGGCCGCCAAGCCAACAGCGAAGCTCAAGAAACCACTGATCACTGATCACCGATCACTCGGCACTCCAGTCGGCATAACAACGGGCACCCTCCGCGACTTCGTCCAAGGCAAACCACTCCCCGATGAGTTAGAATCCGAAGTCAACGAACTCGCGCAACAATATCGCTTCTTCCACTGGCACATCGCCTTTCCCCAAGTCTTCGACCAAGGCGGATTTGACTGCATGCTTGGCAACCCGCCGTGGGACAAAATTCAACCAGAAGAAGAAAAGTTTTTCTTCGCTTTGAGACCCGACATAGCGAAAGCATCTTCCGCTAAAACTCGGAAGGCGCTTATTGCGGCGTTGCCGTTTGATGATCCTGACACCCACATCAAGTGGTCAACTTATAAAAGAATTGTTGATGGCTCGTGTCATTTCCTGCGTTCGAGCGGCTTCCTTCGCTTCACAGGGGACGGCAACCTGAACAGCTACCGGATTTTCACAGAGCTGGGTTCTACTTTCATACATCGGGATGGCAGACTTGGGATTGTTGCCCAAACTGGTTTAGCAACGGACGAATCGGGCAAGGAACTGTTTGATCATCTTTTGAGCAACGGTCGTATCTCCCGCTTTTTGGACTTCGAGAATCGCGAAGCCTTTTTCCCCGACATTGATTCAAGAATGCGCTTTTGCCTTATCACGGTGAAAGGACAATCAGAAGTTTCTGTTCAAAGTGCTGCCGAGTTCGGTTGGTTGCTGCATCGTCTTGATGAGATTGAAGAACCTGGACGCCTTGTCCTACTTACCTCCGAAGATTTACTGCTTTTCAATCCCACGTCCCGCACATGTCCGGTCTTAACGTCTCAAAAAGATGTAGAGCTCAGTCGCAGGATCTACGGAAGTAGTGTCCACATCATGCTGAACGAAAAGCAGCGCTATGAACGAATCGACTTCCTTGGCGAATTGTTCAATATGACTCGCGATTCAGGACTCTTTCTCAAGGAACGTCCCAAAGACCCATTGCCTCTTTATGAGGCAAAATTCATTCACCAGTTTGATCACCGGTTTGCCACCGCTACGGCTGGTGATGTCAGCGATATAACCGACCTAGACAAGCAGAATCCAGACCTTGAAATTACTCCCAAAAGTTTCGTCTCGGCAGAAATAGTCCGTGATCGCACCCAAAAAAGAGACATTTGCACAAACTGGCTTTGCGGATTTCGAAGCATTGCAAGCCCCACCAATGAGCACACATCCATTGCCGCAATATTTCCATATTCCGGAGTAGGCAACAGTATCAATTTGATTCTTGGCCTAACAGGCGTTCAAGCATCCATGCTCATTGCAGCGTCAAACTCTTGTGCTTTCGATTACTGTGCTCGCCAAAAACTGAGCGGTTCCAACGTCAACATCTGGATCTTCAAACAACTGCCGATTCCAACGCCAACCACCTACGCCCAGCCATGTCCATGGGCACTTCATCCGCAATCCACCATCCAAGATCCACCATCCCTCCGCGACTGGCTCCTCCCCCGCGTTCTCGAACTCACCTACACCGCCTGGGACCTCGAAGCCTTTGCGGCAGACTGCGGTTGGCCCGGCCCGCCGTTCCGGTGGGACGAGGATCGGCGCTTCCTGCTACGCTGCGAGTTGGACGCCGCCTTCTTCCACCTCTACCTCGGCAGCGAGGATGAATGGCGTCAGCAGCCCGAAGCCCTCACCCGCGCCTTCCCCACGCCCCGCCATGCCGTGTCCTACATCATGGACACCTTCCCCATCGTCAAACGCAAAGACGAAGCCAAACACGGCACCTACCGCACCAAAGAAACCATCCTCCAAATCTACGACGCCCTCGCCTTGTCCATCGCCACCGGCGTTCCCTATCAAACGCTACTCAATCCACCACCCGCCGATCCGGCGTGTTGCCATCCGGCTAAATCCTGACCATCATTGCCGCCATGTTGACTTCTCTCCAAATCAAAAACTTCAAAGCCTGGAAGGATACCGGGAAAATTCGACTCGCGCCGCTGACAATAATCTTCGGTGCCAACAGTGCCGGCAAGAGCAGCCTCGGCCACCTTCTGTTGGCCCTCAAGCAAACTGCGATTTCCACCGATCGCAAACGCGCCCTTCACCTCGGCGATGGTAATTCCCTGATCGATCTCGGCACCTTCACCGATTGTCTTCACGGCCATGATCTGAAGCGCAAGCTGGAATTCGAACTTGGCTGGACGACACCGGAGATCATGAAGGTCACCAATCCGCTATCGCCAAAGTCGGTGTATAGCGGAGACGAGATCAGCCTGGACGTGGCCATCGCATCCGGGAAGGCGGAACAGCCTGAGGTGGATTATCTGAAATACTCTTTGTCGGACGACCACAAAGAGAAGCTTGATGTAGAATTCTCCCGGAATTCCGATGGCAAACTCTCCTTTAAGTCCGATCACTACAAACTGACAAAAAGCACAGGCCGACAATGGCCACTTGAGGCCCCCGAAAAATTCTATCGAATTTCCGAAGCCAGCCGTGCCCGCTTTCAAAACGCGGACTTCCTTGCAGACTTCGCTCTTGCCACTGAGAACATGTTGCAGGGACTGGCCTATCTCGGTCCACTCCGCGACTACCCGAAACGAATCTACCCATGGTCAGGCAATACTCCCGAAGATGTCGGCATGAAAGGTGAGGATACCATCGCCGCAATCCTTGCCGCCGATGCCGAAGGGAGAAAACTCAACCGGGGCCGCAAGTATGGGCTCAAGGGATTCTCAGAGTTCATCGCCGAACATCTGGTCCAATTGGGCGTGATCCACAGTTTTCGGGTCAAGGCCGTGGCCAAGGGACGCAAGGAGTATGAGGTGCTGGTGAAAACCCATCCGAAGGCGGCGGAAGTGAAAATCACGGATGTGGGCATCGGAGTTTCCCAGGTGCTTCCAGCCCTAGTGCTTCCATTTTATACTCCTCCGAACTCCATCGTCTGGATGGAGCAGCCGGAAATCCATCTTCACCCTCAAGTCCAAGCCGAGTTGGCCGATGTTTTCATTACCGCCACGCAAGCGTGGGAGAAAGGTAAGCCACGCAATGTGCAATTGATTGTCGAAAGCCATTCCGAACATTTCCTCAATCGCCTGCAACGGCGCATCGCCGAGGGCGTCATCGCCCCCGAGGATGTTGCGGTCCATTTCTGCACCAAGGCGGGCGAGGCCACGGAGATCAAGCCACTTGAAGTAAACCTGTATGGCGACATCGTGAACTGGCCGGAAAACTTCTTCGGCGACGAAATGGCCGATCTGACCGCCCGCACCGTGGCAGCGATGGAAAAACGCAAAAAGCTCGCCACACCATGACATTCATCGTCGATACCAACGTGATTCTGGTGGCAAATGGCCAACATGACGATGTAGGTCCACCTTGTGTGGCGGCGTGCGCATTGAAACTCCAATCCATCATGGCGGGCGGGCGCATCGCGCTCGATCAAGCCTTCGAAATTCTGCTCGAATATCAAAACAAGACGACGCCCAAGATGGGCAATCGTCCCGGCGATGCCTTCGTCAAATGGGCGCTCCAGAACAACGCTAATGCGACGAAGTGCGACCGCATCGAGCTGCATTCCCACCGTGACCGCGGTTACAATAGCTTCCCGGATGACGAACGCCTATCGAAGTTTGATCCCCCGGATCGCAAGTTCGTGGCAATTGCAGCCGCACACGAGAATCACCCGCCCATTCTCCAGGCAGCGGATTCCAAATGGCTGGGATGGGCACCTGCACTTTCAGATCACGGGATCGAAGTGGATTTCATCTGTCCTGACGACATTCAACGGTTCCATGACAAGAAGTCGGGAAAATGAGTGATTTCTTCCGCTTTCCGCACACTCCGCACCTCACCTGGCTTGGCGAGGACAGCCCGCGTGACGACAAGGTGCTTTCACCAGCGGAAGCAAACACCCTTCTAGCCGGTCAAGTCGTCGTCGAAGAAAAATTTGATGGAGCGAACCTCGGAATTTCATCCGGCCCCGATGGAACCTTACTTCTCCAGAATCGCGGTCAATACCTGACACCCCCATGGACTGGACAGTTTGCCAGACTTTCCTCGTGGCTTCCCTCACACGAATCGGCATTGGCAGAAGCTCTCGGCGCTCATCTGATTCTTTTTGGCGAATGGTGCACCGCTCGGCATTCCATGGATTACAGCACACTGCCGGACTGGTTTCTGGCATTCGACGTTTACGACCGCAAAGAAGACCGGTTTTGGTCCACGGTAAGACGCAATGAACTAGCCAAACGACTTGGTCTGTCCACCGTGTCGCAGATCTTCTCCGGTCAGACTGATTTGGAAAAACTGAAGCATCTGGCACTTCACGAACAAAGCCGTTTTAGCTCCGGGCATTTAGAAGGCGTCATCATCAGGCGGGAAAACTCCGAGTGGTTGGAATCCCGCGCAAAACTCGTCCACCCAGGCTTTGTTCAAGCCATCAACGAACACTGGAGTCGCCGTGGAATGACCTGGAACCGGCTAGCCGCATCGTCCTGATCCAACCATGAGCAAGCGTTCCAAAAGAAACCGTGTATTCTGCTATGGTCCAGCAGGCAGCAAGGAACATGCTCTTCCTGACTGGCTGGCAAAAGAGATGGGTTGCCACCTGCAATTCAATTCATCACCACCCGCCAACCCGGCGTGCTGCCATCCACCAAAATCATGAGTGACGACAAAATCACACGTCTTGCTGCGGATGCTGTCCAATGGAAGAAAGCCTGGGTGATGGGAATCGCGATCATAGGCAATCCCGCGAATGAGCCACCCGATATTCTTGACGTGCCAAACTACCTGCAATGGCAGACCAAGCCGCTCAAGCGCCATCTCGACAGCCTAAGGCAAGATTTTGATGAGATCGGCAGACTCTTGATATTGGATGATTGGAATTCCTCCCAACGCAATAAGACTGTTCATTGGCTGGCGACAAAATACGACGAGTGGGCTAAATCAAGGCAGCCTATATGGGAAATTGGCAGAGTTCATGGAGTGGAGCAGGCTATTGGTCAGTTAAGCTTCCGGAAAAGCGTCGAATGCCCAGCATACGCTCAGGTCTTGATCCAAGGATTCAACGGAGCTGCCATTCGCCACCCCGAATATCACTTGGCCCGTGACCTTGCTTTGTTGAACAACCTGTTCCTCGATGCCGAAGCGATGGTCGAAGCGCATAAAAGAAGCCAGAGACGACACTGCAACGAGATTTCCCAGTCACTAGGCCGAAGCACTATCCTGACCTGCTACAATCTGTTGGAATCATTTGTCAGTGGACTCGTTGCAGCATTCATCATCGAGAATCCCAATGCGCCAGAAGAGACGATCAGGAAACTTGAGAAGCCAAAGGACCGCTCACTGAAGACACGTTTCGAGGAGGTTCCCGCCTTGGTCTCCGGAGTGCCAAATGTCATGGAGCCATTTAGATCCGTGCTTACGCCGCTTTTTGGCGATTACCAAAAGCGCCGCAACGCCTTCGTTCATTGCGAACCAGGTCCTATCACGCCAAAAGAAGCCTTCTTCCATGAGACTAACGCAAAGATCGTGAGGGAGACCGTATCACTCACGATTAGTGCGATCCGCGCGGCATGGAAAGTTGTCCAAAAAACCGAAGGTCCCAGATGGCTACCTGATCCCGACCCCAAAGGCCGCTTTTTGAACATCGCCGTAAATCTCACCGAAACCCCACCCCCATCGTAAATCGCAAAGACGAAGCCAAACACGGCACTTACCGCACCAAAGAAACCATCCTCCAAACCTACGACGCCCTCGCCCACTCCATCGCCACCTGCACCACCTATCAAAATCTAACCACCCCGCAGAACCGGCATGTTTCCATCCGCGAAAAAAGGTTTCATACACACACAATTTTACAATCAGCCATGCCTCCAAAGAAGTTTCAAATATTTGTCAGCTCCACATACACGGACCTTGCGGAGGTGCGGCGTGGGGTCATTGATTCGATCCAGCGCATGAATCATTTTCCAGTAGGTATGGAGCAATTCAGTGCTGATGACGATGAACAGTGGCAGACCATCCAAGAGACCATCCAACATACGGACTATTACATTTGCCTCATCGGACATCGCTATGGATCAATCGGCAAGGACGGCGCAAGCTACACGGAAATGGAATGGGATTATGCGAAATCTCTGAACATTCCAATAATGAGTTTTGTTCGTGATCGCAACATAGCAACAACCCCGGGCGAAAGGGATACCGATCTCACTCTTACCCAAAAGCTCGACGCCTTCATTGAAAAGGTAACCGCTGCGAAAATGGTGGATTTTTGGACCGATCATCAAGACCTGAATCTCAAAGTTGTCACCGCCTTACCAAAGGCGTTTGCACGAAAGCCGCGCCCCGGTTGGATCAGAACCGAGTCCGAACGCATCGCTGAGGAAATGGCCTTGTTGATGGAAGACAATCGCAGTTTAAAAAACCAATTGGAAAAGGTTACGGCAAAGTTAACTGGGGCACAACCTGCTTTTAAAATTGCTTTCAACGGCCAACCGGAGCTTTCTTTGACGACTCTCCCAAGAACGGAACTGCTGCTGAGCCAGGTTCCCGTAATCGAACCGATTCGCTGGGAGTCAGTTCCGTCGGGGTTGAAAAGATTTCTTACTTCTCAGGAAGTTGATGATTATAACTCCCAACTTCCATCGCCATCGCAGATTCAAGAAATTATTGGGAAAGTCCATTCGGTAGAAACGGCGAAGCAGACGGCTTCCCCATTTGTCATCAGCGTTGAAAATGTTGGTAGCGCCAAAGCTCGCGAAGTGATCGTTGAAATATCCTTTCCCGATAATGTGATTGTGATGGAGAAAGAGGAATTCG
>CAYRLT010000474.1:0-5715 GCA_964425095.1 uncultured Luteolibacter sp. | reverse complement strand
TGGAATTCTTCTCGTCCTAAGGCGCTTACGCCTGCACCCGCCGGCGGCGGATCAGGGACAGGTTCAGGATGCCACCGAGGACCATCGCATAGGTCGAGGGCTCGGGGACGGCTGTCAACTGGAACGCGTCGACCTGACCCCCTGATCCATCGGAAACGAAACCAACCCGAGTGATCGTGGGATTTGTACCCGTGTAGGTGTAAGTGCTGCCAATCTGAGTGCCAGCTTGGTAGATCGATGTCGTCCAATTCGCAAGCGTTGTATCCAATATGATGGTAACGTTATTGCTGATTAGCGAACTAGCGTTAACCGCTTGCGGATAGACCTGCCAGCCAGTTGCTGTGCGGAGAGCCATGGGATTGTTAGGAGACCAACCATACAAACTGTTATCTGGGAGGAATCCCACACCGATCCAAGAGCCCCAATATTGGGAGGAGATAGTAGCAGTAAGCTCATAGACAAAGCCACTCGTTGGAGTGAATGCCAGCGAATCTTGGCCCCACCCCCCTTCCAATAATCCATTCCGATTAAGAATACCGTCGCCAGCCCAAGTACCGTCGCCGGTGGTTACGGTAGTGCCGACGAGAGCGCCAGTACCGCCTGTGAAGGTTTGACTATAGATGACGGCGGCGGAGGCCTTATTGGTTCCTCCGATCAGGAGGAGTGTCCCGAGCGCTGCTGCAGGGATATATTTCGCAATTGTTTTCATAGTGTTTTTGGGGTGGGCGTTTAATTTTTTGTTTCCTTTTTTATCATCAAGCCTCTTTAGAAACCGGCTGACAGGAGAAGCCTACTTCATTTCGGTTGATTGAAAAATGATTTGCTCGCGAATCTTCTGCACCTGTTGCATGAGTCGGATCACTCATTTGTAAGATCGCTTAATTAACAGTAGCAATTCTTGGGTTGCGGAGATAAGCGGCCGGGGACTGTGTTGGCTTAGCGCTCTGCTTGCCCGGCCCTTGCTTCGCATCCGTTACGGCTTACCGCAACGGCCCCCATGCGATTTCAGCAGCGGTTCCCTAGCAAATGCTCGAGGGGATGACTGGATACCGCGGAATCGAATGCAACAGGTGCAATGGTTTTAGTAAAAATGGATTTGAGCCGACATGAAGACCGATTCACCTTCGCGCTTCACCGCAGAGCATCCGATCACCCATGACACCGACTCCTTCCCCTATTCCAAACACAACAACCCTGCCTTCTTCACGCGGAGCCGCATCAGCCCGCTTACTACCGACGCAAAAGCTGCACTTCCTGGCCATTCTCTCACTCCTTCTTGTTTCGCTTATGTCCGCAGTCCCGACCACAGCTCGCGCAGCTGAAGCCAAGGAATTCTCCATCGTCGCCTGGAATATGATCGACCCGGAAGTTCCGGCGCTCGGATATTTTAAGGATCCCAACCAGTTCGAGATCATGAAGGACTGCGGCTTCAACGTTGCAGGCATGCTGACCCCTTCCTTGCTCTACTCCGCCGAGCAGGCGGGCATGAAGGGGTGGCTCATGGTTCCGGAACTCCACTCGGCTCTGGACCGGCTTGCGTTTGAGAAAGTGCCGCTGACGGATCAAAAGATCGAGGAAATCGTCGAGAAAACGGTCAAGGAATACGACAACAACCCGGCTGTGTATGGATATTACGTCAAAGATGAGCCGAGTGCGTCCCTGTTTCCGCTGATTGCCAAGATTGGCGCGGCGATTGAGAAGCGCTCCAAAAAGCCCTGGTATGTCAATCTGTTGCCGACCTATGCCAGCGCACTCAGTCAACTGCAGACGGAAACCTACGATGCCTACGTCCGGGACTTCATCAAGATCTGCAAACCCAAATACCTTGCCTACGACCATTACGCGCTGTTGGAGGGCGGAAAAATGCGGGCTGGCTACTGGGAGAACATGAACCGCTTCTATTCCATCGCAAAGGAACACAATCTGCCAGTGATACCGGTCATCCAGTCCGTGGCTCACATGCTTTACCGCGATATGGCCGAGGCGGACCTGATGTTTCAGGTCTACTCCCATCTGGCCTACGGGGCCAAAGGAATCCAGTATTTTACCTATTTTTCCCCACGCTTGGGAAACTATCGGAACGCTCCAATTGACCACTTCGGGGGCAAGACGTCCACGTGGTATCATGTGCAAACGATCAATCGTCGCTTGGCTATTCTGGCTCCAAAGCTGCTCGATTTGAAGTGGGTGCGCAGCTACCATTTCGGCAATGCTATTCCGGTGGAATATGGCGTGGTGGGCGCTGATGAGGCCTCCTTGGTCAAAGAAGTCAAAAATCACGATGGGACTACGCCAAATGTGCTGATCGGAGAGTTGAAGGACTCGTCTGGCGCAAACTACATCATGATCGCAAAC
This sequence comes from uncultured Luteolibacter sp., assembly GCA_964425095.1. Taxonomy (GTDB): domain Bacteria; phylum Verrucomicrobiota; class Verrucomicrobiia; order Verrucomicrobiales; family Akkermansiaceae; genus Luteolibacter. Next base: position 3,360 of record CAYRLT010000474.1, on the reverse strand, counting down.
AAGGACCTCACCAACTCCATCGGCGTCAGTCTGACCTTCAAAACCACGCCTAAATCGATGCATGAGTTCGGGCGCTTCAGCGGTATGCTCGAGCCTTGGAGCGGTGAGAACGCGTGGATGGCGCCAGGCGAAGGCGTCCTGATGAAAGTGGTGTTCAAATAATTCTGTTAAAATGATTCCAAACCTTTCCTTCATCTGGCGTCCGGGCTCGGATAAGCCGCAGCCCAATACTTGGACGTATTTTTGCAAAAGATTTGAGTGGGATGATGCCATGCCCACCACGATCCTTTTTGCTGCTGATCCGACCGCACGCTTGTGGATCAATGGAAACGTCGTGCTGCCTCGGGTGATGCGCTTTGTCTCCCCGCAGATCACGGTCGAGGAAGTCGATCTCGCGGAGTATCTCGAAGAGGGCATGAACACCGCGGTCGTTTTGCATCATTGGTGGGGAGTGCCAACCTTTCAACGGTCGCGCGGTGGAGCGCCCGGGATTGCGATCCAGAGTGATTTTCTGAGAACGGATGGTTCATGGCGCTGGCGCAATGCCGACGAGTTTCTCGCGCACCCCCACCAGACGCTCGGCGCTAACACCCAGCGGATCCGCTTTCCCGTCGTCATGGATGCGCGGCACCATGATCCGGGTCTGCACGATGGTCACTCCGACGACGGCAAGTGGTCGGAGGCCGTTGCCGTAAACTCTGCGGCGTGGAGTCGGCCTGTTTTGAAGGAGACCGCCGCACTGGAACGCGAGAAGGTTTTCCCGGTGAAGGTGGAGGCTGTTGGCACGGCCACGCCCCCTCCGATCGCGGACGCGCCCCATCCTGAGGCCCCGATGAGTTGGCTGGTGAAGCATGCGCATTATGAGAAGGATGAGAAACGGGCCAACGTGGCCCGCAACTCGCTCGTCAGCCTCCTGCCCGGGCCAGATGGTTATGTGACATTGGATTTTGGGAAACCGCTTCACGGCTATCTGCGCTTGGAAATCACGGACGCACCCGAAGGCGCGGTTCTGGATTTCACCTACGGGGAAATCCGCCATGACCTCTGCGCCGAGAAGCCAGTGCTCCTCGAAGACGGCTCCTTTGATCCAGAGCTGATTGTCGGAACGCCCTTCGGAGATCGTGTTACTTTGCGTGAAGGTGCGCAGACGATCGAAATCCCTGAGGAACGGACTTGGCGTTGGCTGATGGTCACTTGGCGCCACGCAACCGCGCCGATAGGGATCGGGTCCATCTCGATCATGACCAGCCAGCATCCGGCACCCGGGTTGGGAAGTTTTGAGGCGAGTCCGCAGGAGATTCCTAAACTTGTCGAGCTGTGCCTCGACCATGCCAAAGTGACCATGTCCGATGCGTATGTGGACACTCCCGGCCGGGAAGACGCCCAGTGGCTGGAGGACATCCAGTATCGCGCGCAGCTCTCTGCCCAGTGGTTCGGCGATACGGCCCTGCGGCAGGTGACCCTGCGCCATACCGTCGAGCAGCAGGTGAGCAGCGGGCGCTTCCGGGTGTTTCCTCCCGAAGATTATGGCGAGCAGGGCTTGCAGACTCTCGATTGGGGCATCGTTTGGATCGGCATGCTTTACGACGACTGGATGTGGACGGGCGACACAGGGCGGGTTTGCCGCTATTTTCCCAATCTGGTGAGCTTCCTTGAGTTGGCCCATTCCCAAACCAATCACGAAGGGCTGCTTGCAGATCGCACCTGCATGACTGATATCCGCTGTGCTCTGCGGGCTAATCTGAACGACGGTGAGATCGAGAGCATTCCCAACTCGTGGTATTATGGATTTCTGAACAATGCGACGGCCCTTGCCCATGCCATCGGAGAAAACGCTCAGGCGGAGGAATGGCAAGCCCGCGCCGCGCGGGTGCGTCAAGGGTTCCGACGTTTCCTCTCGATCGCGGGACCGACCAAGGGCTTGGTCGGGGAGGTTTGGTCACCGATTGATGGCGTCAAAGGCTTTGGTCAGGCCGCCAGCTTGTCTGCCGTGTTTTACGGCGCTCTGGAGCCCGCGACGGGCCGCAGAGTGCTTGAGGCCGCATTTCATGCCAATGACGGCTCCCCGCCTCCCGGGGTGGGACGTTGGAATAATCCGACCTACGCCTATCGCGCTCTCCGCGCCCTGAGCGATCACGGGATGGGAAAGATCGCTGGTGCGCACTTCCTGGAACGTTACAGCCCCTATTTGCCGGACGGGCCATTGCCGGAATACTTTATCCTCGGGAGCGGTCAACCCGAAGATCCCACGGGCTCCCACGGCTGGGCCGCCGTGCCTTTGGTCTGGTTGCATGACACCGTTCTCGGCATTCGACTGGCCAACCCTGGCGGCAGCCAACTCATTTGGAGCCCGGTGAACGTCGGCTGGCAAAAGGTCAGCGGAACCACGATGACTCCCTACGGTCCCTGTGAGGTGGAGATCGACTGGGCAACTCACCACTTTGTCCTAAACGCACCGGAAGACTGCACGGTGGATGCTCGACTTCCTGCCGAAGCGAAATCCACCATACGGAATCATCGCAGACAGAAGATGACTGGCACCACCCGGATCAGCCATCCGGATAAGCTCGTACTCCCTTCGGCATGACTAGTGCATTTTTGCCAACAGCCTTGGGCTGAAAGCTCTTGCCATCGGGCCGGAGCGGCAAGTCGTTCGGAGAGACGCGCTCACCCCGCTCACCCGCCGTTGGCAGGAACTTTTCCTCGGCTTCAAGGCCCTCGCCGAGGACCTTTGAGCGCTTGCCTCAGCGCCATTTCCCCGCCTAAGCTCCGCCCGCTCACCGTGCGCTACCACTCGACCAACAACCCCGACCTCAAGGTCGACCTCAAGGAGGCGATCCTCCGCTCGCTGCCTGCCGACAACGGCCTGTACATGCCCGACCAACTACCGGTGCTCGGTGCCGATTTCTGGTCGCGCTGGCGCTCGATGAGCTTTCAGGAAATTGGCTTCGCCGTGGCCCAAGCCTTCTTCGGCGAAGATGTACCGGACGACGCGCTGCGCGAAATCGTCAATGGCACGATCAGCTTCGACGCGCCGGTCGTCACCCTCGGCCCCGGCGATCACATCCTCGAGCTTTTCCACGGCCCCACCCTCGCCTTCAAGGACTTCGGCGCACGCTTCATGGCCCGCCTCATGGCATGGCTCACCCGCGACGACGCACGCATGCTCACGGTTCTGGTCGCGACTTCCGGCGACACCGGTGGCGCCGTTGCTTCGGCGTTTCACAACATTCCAGGCACCCGCGTGGTGATCCTCTACCCGAAAGGCAAAGTCTCCGGCCTCCAGGAAAAACAACTCACCGCGCTCGGCGGCAACATCACCGCGCTCGAAGTCGATGGCACCTTCGACGATTGCCAGGC
>CAYRLT010000473.1:0-8901 GCA_964425095.1 uncultured Luteolibacter sp. | reverse complement strand
ATGGCTGTCTGGCGGCATGGGTGCTGAGCAAGGGTGGGGTGGAAACTTACGCCTCCAAGCTCGACCACTTTCAGTATGCGCACGAGTTGATCGTCAAATACATGAATCAGCTCGACGAGAGCTCGAAGGGAATGTTGCCGGCCGCCTATTTTTCGTTCCTTTGCATCTGTGCTTTGACGACTTTGGACAGCGGCTACGTGGCGCTCAAATGGTTCCTCGGGGTCAATTTGGGCAAGAGCCAAAACATATTGATCGGCATGCTGCCCATGCGCTTGCTGGAGTCGCCGATTCCGACGTTTTTGATTGTTGCGGGGATCACGCTCGGTGGTCTTTGGGCGCAGTTGGAATTAGAGTATTTCATGGTGTTTTACGCCTCATTTTTCATCGGCTACGGCGCGTTGGCGATCGCCCGGTGTTTTGTGCCGAACTCGCAACAACCTCTACCGCAAATCCGGATGTTTTCGTTTGCCAGCATCTCGTTGGTCATCTTCGCTTTTGGCTACTTCACCGGGGCGAATGCCCTGCTCCTGTTAGGATCATTATTGCCGGTGCTCTATGTGGTTTGGCTCGTCTTCAATACCGACCTGCTGCGTGTTGTCACGGAGAAGGCAGGAGAGGTGATTGAGGCGGCATCAGAAATCCCGGCCATCAAGGCGTTGACTAAAACCGCCAACGTTGTGACTGGTTCGCAAGTGGTGGCGCCGATCCCGCAGGATGCTCATGCGCTGAGCGGTCATTTCGAGGGCAAGTGGTTTGTTTATTCGATGATCGCCACCTATCAGGACACCAACTCGGTGGGTAACATCTATTTCGGCATGTATGGTCTCTATGTCGGAAAAACCCGCGAATTGTTTTTCAATACGGTGATGCCGGATTTTGACCTGAAAACCACCAAGTTTTTCATCCTCACCCGTTCGTTCGAGCACAAATTCGTGCGTGAGGCGCGGGAGTTCGATGTGATCACGATCAAGATCCGGGTGGCGGATTTCAACCGCAAGTTCTGCACCTTGGAGCACCAGATTTTTGGATCGGAAAACGAATTGCTCGGTAAGGGGAAACAAAGCCTGCTCTTCGTTTCTTCCAAGGACTACAGCCTGCTGGATATTCCGGGTGAGGTTTACACGGCGTTTATGCCGCACATCTGAGGTCGTCGGCTCGTGTTTAAACTTCCGCCAGTGTTTCTCGGTCCACGCCGCGAAGTTCGAAAACTTTGAAAATCGTCTCTTCGATCAGGTTGTTCGGGCATGATGCGCCGGCGGTGATGCCGATGGTGACAGGGTGTTCGTTAGAAAATAATTTTGCATAGTCCGAGGTGATTTCCTCGGCCCGATGCAGATCGTAGTGAACGATTTCCGATAGCGACTTGATGCAGGATGCGCTGCGAATGAAAAACGTCGGCAACTGTGGCTCGGCGATCTCGACAAGGTGTGCGGTGTTCGAGCTGTTATAGCCGCCGACGACGAGCAGCAGGTCCATCGGATTGCGGAGCATTTCAAACAGCGCGTCCTGGCGTTCTTGGGTTGCTCCGCAGATGGTGTCGAACATCTGAAATGCGGCACTATTGCCATCGCGGTCGATGATGGCTTGCCGGACGCGGCGTTGGATTTCTTCGGTTTCGCTTTTGAGCATCGTGGTTTGATTGGCGATGCCCACTTTGCGCAAGTGGAGATCCGGATCGAATCCGGGCGAAAGGCTTTCTTTGAAACGCGATAGAAAAGCATTCTTGTTGCCGCCGTGGCGGATGTAATCACAGACGAAATCGACATCGGCCAGCGTAAGCACCACGAGGTATTGGCCGTCGCCATTTTCACCCAATGCGCGCGAGGCGGTGGCGCGGGTTTCCTCATGGTTGGACTTGCCGTGGATGATCGAGGTGAAGCCATCTTTCGCGTATCCGCGGACCCGGCGCCAGACTTTCATGACATCGCCGCAAGTGGTGTCGACCACGTAACAACCGCGATCAGCGACCTTCTCCATGAAGGTGGTGGGGGCGCCGAAGGCCGGTACGATTAGCACGTCGTCCTCGGTGAGGTCGTCGTAGCTTGAGTTCATTTCCTGCCATGGCAGCGAGACGATGCCCATTTCGCGAAGGTGGCGGTTTACCTCTGGGTTGTGGATGATTTCGCCGATGAGGAAAATCCGGTTGTCGGGAAACACCCGGCGTGAGGCGTAGGCGAGGTCGATAGCCCGCTCGACGCCATAACAGAATCCGAATTGTTCGGCGAGCAGCAGCGTGGTGTTGCCGACGGTGATTTTTCCGCCCTTGTCGCGGAGTTTTTCGACGATGGACGAGTGAAAATGCACTGCGACTTCGGCGGAAACGAGTTCCATGACATCCGGACGGCGGACGTTGACGCGGGGGCGTTTGGTTTCTGCGGGTGCTTCGCTCATCTGTCGGGGGATATAATCGCGAATCCCGCGGGCACCAACTCATTTTCGCGTCCTCTCCGGGCTTGCCCTATGGCGTTTCCCGGCCATGCTTCGCGGCGTTGTGAGTTCTATTCCGGTCGAGCCATCATTGGAAGTCTTCGTCGAGCTGGCGAAGCGGGGAAATGTTGTCCCTGTTTATACCCAGCTTGCGGCGGACTTTGAGACCCCGCTTTCCGCCTATTTGAAATTGCGGGATAGTCGTCATTCATTCCTGCTTGAGAGTGCGGAGAGCACCGAAAAAGGCGGCCGTTGGTCGATCATCGGCAGCCACCCGCGCTTGATTTTCGAGGCGCGGGACAAGCAAATCACCATCCGCGAAGGGTCGAAGTCCCGCTCGTTTTTGGCTGAGGATGACGTCTTGGCCGCTCTGGAGCGAGAAATGGCTGCTTACAAGCCGGTCACCCATGGCGCGCTGCCCTTGTTTTCCGGCGGGATGGTTGGCTATCTTTCTTATGATGCAGTGCGCCAGTTCGAGCCTTCGTTGGGTCCGCCGCCGGCTGATCCGCTGGGGATTCCTGACGCCATGTTCTTGTTGGCTGACACGCTGCTGGTGTTCGACCACCGCCTGCGTCGCTTGCAGGTGATCGCGAATGCTTTCATCGACGAGTTTGCCACGCCGCAGGACGCATTCGCCGAGGCCCGCGGAAAAATTGCGGCCATCGTGGAAATTCTCAACCGTCCGTTGCACGTTCCGGCGCTTAATGGATTGGTCAAAGTGGAGCCGGTGGATGCCCGCAGCAACACGACGCAGGAGGAATTTGAGGAAATCGTCCGTGCCGGTAAGGAATTCATTGCGGCCGGGGATATTTTTCAGTTTGTCCCCAGTCAGCGTTTTGAAACCGATTTTTCGCTGCCCCCGGTGGATCTTTACCGGGCACTGCGTCTGGTGAACCCGTCACCATACATGTTCATCTTGGAACTCGGAGATTTCGCGCTCGTCGGCAGCTCTCCGGAAGTTCACGTGCGCTCCATCCATGGTCGGATCGATATCCGCCCGATCGCCGGCACGCGCTGGAGAGGGGCCACGCCGGAAGAGGATGATGCGCTTGCGGCTGATTTGTTAGCGGATCCCAAGGAGCGTGCGGAGCATCTGATGCTCGTCGATCTCGCGCGCAACGATGTTGGACGCATCGCCAAGCATGCCTCGGTGAAAGTTGATGATTTCATGATTGTGGAGCGATACAGCCACGTCATGCACATCGTTTCCAACGTCAGCGGTGAGCTCGATCCCTCGCACAGCGCGTATGATGTGCTGCGCGCCACGTTTCCCGCAGGCACCGTCAGCGGTGCGCCGAAAATCCGGGCGATGCAAATCATCAACTCGTTGGAGAAAAATAAACGCTGTGCGTATGCTGGAGCTGTCGGGTATTTCGGTTTTGATGGCTCGCACGACAGTTGCATCACCTTGCGCACCTGCCTTCTCAAGGATGGCAAAGCCTACGTCCAAGCGGGGGCCGGAGTTGTCGCCGACTCGGATCCCACCTACGAATACATCGAAACCGTCAATAAAGCCAAAGGCATGCTCCGCGCCATCGCCCTCGCGCGCACGCTGGAAGACTGATTCGTTTCGGATTTAAGATTTAGAATTTAAGATTTCAAAGTCATGCTCCTCATTCTCGATAACTACGATTCGTTCACCTATAACCTCGTTCAATACTTCGGCGAGCTTGGCGCGGAGATGAAGGTGTTCCGCAACGACGCGATCACCGTAGATGAAGTGAAAGCGCTCAAGCCTTCCCGTATCTGCATTTCACCGGGTCCCTGCACGCCTAACGAGGCCGGGATTTCCTGCGATCTGATTCGTGAATTCGGAGCCACCACGCCGATCCTCGGGGTCTGCCTCGGCCACCAATCGATTGGCCAGGTCTATGGCGGTGACGTCGTCCGCGCCGACCGATTGATGCATGGAAAAACTTCGCCGATTCATCATGCATCGAAGAGTTTGTTTGCCGGTTTGCCGAGTCCGTTTGAGGCCACCCGATATCACTCGCTCATCGTCAAGCGCGAGACTTTGCCGGATTGCCTTGAAATCACCGCTTGGACCGAAGAAGGGGAGATCATGGGACTGATGCACAAAGAGCACCCGGTTCACGGCGTTCAGTTTCACCCTGAGTCGATCCTGACGCAGGAGGGGAAGCGCATGTTGGAGACATTTTTGAAGATCTAACTCATCTGACAGATGCCGACCGTTGAATTGCGCGCCTTGTTCACCTCGCCGGGGCACAATTATTTCGGTCGCCATGGTCAGGAATCCGGAGAGCACGAAATCATCGCGCATGACTCGATCGAATTGATCGCAGGTCGTGGCATTTCGGGGGATCGCTTTTTTGATTGGAAAGAAAGTTACAAAGGCCAACTCACATTCATCGATGAGGAAGTGATCGATGATATCCGCCGTCATGCGGGCAATCCGGATTTGCCTGCGAGCGCGTTTCGTCGGAATGTGGTGATCAGCGGCGTGGATCTGAATTCGCTGATCGGCAAGATTTTCACAATTGCGGGGATTCGCCTGGAAGGCACCGAAGAATGCCGGCCGTGTTATTGGATGGACGAGGCCTGCGGGAAGCCGGGCACCGAGGACATCATGAAGGGCAGGGGAGGACTGCGCTGTAGGATTCTTGACAGCGGAAAACTAAAAATTGGCGCGGCGGAGTTGGCTTTGTGCCCACCTACTTTCTAGTTGACGGGCCGGATTCTCAAATCACTTGAGAATGGTGTCGAGAGCCTCGGTTTCGGGGGACCAATAGGAAACGGATGTTACCTTGCCGCTGGTCATCTTGAGAACCGTCACTTTGCCTTTTTCCTCGGGAAATTTAGCGATCAACTCAGCATCGTCGCCGAGAATGATTTGATGGGCGTATTTTTTCATTTTCGGCAGTGCGAACATCCGGCCGATACCGGGCATGCCGTAGATGTTGGCGATATAAACGGTTTTTTTGCCGGCGAGGTAGTCCTTGCCTAAGGCGGTGAGCACCGCATTGGCTTTTTTGCCGGTTTCCATGTCGTGGCTGGTGAGCAGGAACAGGGTTTCCGTAGGCTTCAGGGTGAAGGATTGCTCATGTTGGTCATTGGCCGTGAATGGTTCGACCTTGGATCCCACTGCGTAGGGAGCCGCGATTGTGAGGCTGATGGAGAGGGCTGTGGCGGCAAGCGCGATTCCGGTAAATTTGAAAAATCGGGAGGTCATGGTGTTCGAAGGTGTGGCGGAATTAGCCAGCTAATGCGCGGAAATCAAGAGAATTCATGATGGGTAGCACGGGTGGGTTTTCCCGCCGTTCATCGCTGCTCAGGGTGAAGGATGGGTGTTGAAACAGATCACCGTGCGAAAATCATGATCGGTTTGGTCGATTTTGAATTGGATGTTGGAGGCATTGCAAATGCCGCGGACGAGGCGGAGGCCGAGGCCGAGGCCGAGGCCAGAGGTGGCCATGGTGGTGGGCTCGCGGTCGTTTTGGATTTCCAGAACCGCATGTCCGCTCTCGCTGCGACTCGTTATGAAGACTTTCGATTTGGCATAGCGGACGGCGTTTTCAAATAGTCCGTGAAGAACTTGGCGTATGAGATCGGGGTCTGCGTGGACATGAATGTTTGGTGAGAGGTTCACGTTCATTTCGAGTCCACGCTCGCTGGCGAGAAGTTGGTAGTCATCGGTCATGTCCCGTAAGAGATCTGTGAGACTTAGAGAGACCATGGTGATCTCCAGGGCGCCTTGCTCTGCTTTGGCGGCGAGCAGCGAGCGCTCGACGAAGCGTGAGAGGCGTGCGAGTTCGTCCTGCAGCTCCTCTTGAAATGCTGCAGGAATCCCAACCGGGGCATGCTCGACACGCATCCTCAGCAACATGAGCGGTGTGCGAAGTTCGTGCGCTACGCGTGCGGAAAACTCCGCCATTTCCCGATAGGCCATGCCCGCACGTTCCAGCAATATATTGAGGTGGTTCGCGAGGTCTTCGATGGTTGGATCCGCTTCCGGGATGGTGATGCCGCCGTGCAGTGAGTCCGGGCGCATGGTGGAGAGTTGGCGGTTGATATCATGCACTGGACGCAGTGAGCGGCGGGCAAGCAGCAAGCCAGCGCCGAGCGAGAGGGCGATGATGGGAATCCCGGTCCACAGCCAAGCGCGCGTCATTTCGGCGAGAATGTCCCGGATTTCCTCTTCTGCATAACTGTTATGGATGGTCCATTCCATAGTTCCCGGGTGAGTGGGATCATTGCGCCCTTCGCGCAGTTCCTCCTCAATCTGCCGGTATCCGGTGGTCATCATGACGCCGATGAGCAGCGTGCAGGAGAGAACGACCCAAGCGGCGATGCGGAAACGAAAGCTCATGGTGCTGATTCTCCTTCCTCGCGCAGGGCGAAACCCACTCCGCGAATTGTGTGGATCAATGGATTGAGTCCCGGGAGATCGATTTTTTTGCGCAGGTAGTTGACATAAACATTCACGACATTTGAGCCGGGATCGAAGTAGTGATCCCACACCCGCTCGATGAGAGCGGCCTTGGAAATCGGTCGCGGCGAGGCGTTGGCCAAGGCTTCCAATAGAGCGAATTCGCGGTTGGTGAGCACGATCTGCGAACCGGCGCGCAGTGCGGTGCGGGTGAGCGGGTCGATCTCCAGATCCGCCACCCGGAGCAGGCGCGGAGCTTCCGGTTTGGCACGGCGCTCTGCAGCACGCAGCCGAGCGAGTAATTCTTCAGTCGAATATGGTTTGACCAGGTAATCGTCCGCTCCGGCATCGAGGCCGGCGACTTTGTCCCTAAGTTCGCCGCGGGCGGTGGAGAGCAATAAAGTCGCCCGGCAACCGTTGGCGCGGGCCTCTCGGATCACACTGACGCCGTCCATGCCCGGCATGGTGATGTCAAGCACGCCGACGTCATACAGATGACGGCCTAACAAATCCAAGGACTTTAAGCCGTCGCCGGTGTCATCGACCTCATGGCCGACATCTCTAAGTGCCGCCACCAGATGCTTGCGCAGGCGGGCGTCATCTTCGGCAACGAGGATTCGCATGGCGGAAGCCTGCCATGCTGGATTATCTCTGGGAAGCGCCGAAATTTTGGGATACACGCGATCAACAAGGTGGCGAGAGGGAGAGATCGGCGAGGCTGTGCGGCGGGGCTAAGCAGCAAGCCGTGTGGATTCAGGGTGCGCGCAGGTGGAAAAAGTGGCGCCCTTCCGTGGTCGGAATCGCAACTTGATGGGTGCCGTTGGCTGTGGTCACAGCTCGGTTTGAGAGGGTCCATGATCCTACCGAAAGATCGGGACTTTCTTCAATCGTCCAGCCAGCGGCGCTGGCGGGCCATGAGAGTTGGATTTCACTTGGCGTGCCGGGGTGCACTCCAAGGATTGGGACGAAGAGTGCTAAGAGAGTGCGGTTGGCCGCACACGGGAATGAAATGACGGCGCTCATGCTAATAGAAACTCCGTTTTCCGTCCAACCGGTGAATTGATAGCCATCGGCCGTTGATGCGCTGAGCGTGACGGTGCCGCCGGTCGCATAACCGCCGCTGCCGGTGACGGTGCCGCCGGGAGCGAAGGACGAACCGGCGGTCATCGTGTAGCCGGCGGCGAAGTTCGCACGCAAGGTGCGGGATGCGAGAATCGGGAAGGCATAGCTTGGTAAAGTGCTGACGAGGGTTCCGGATTCAGTCCAGTTGAGGAGCACATAGCCGGGCTTCGCCGTGGCCGTGACAGCTATCGTGTCTCCCGCGGGAAAGGTGCCCGCGCCGCTGACGGTGCCCATGATGGAGGAGGAGCTGGCTAGTGCGAGCGTGTAGGCAGGCACAAAGTTTGCGACGAGCGAGCGAGCGGTGGTTGCGCTTAAGGTATAGTTTGCGGAGGAACTGACGATGACTCCGTTCTCCGTCCAGTTCATGAAAATGTATCCGGCATTTGGCGTGGCGGTGAGATTTACGATGGCCTCTAGCGCGTAATTTCCCGAGCCGCTGACGCTGCCGGCATTCACTGAAGACGATGAGGCGGCGATGGCATAGCTGGTGGGCACGTCGGCCGAGAGTGTGAGCGCGAGATCGCCCGTGCCGCTGTAGTAACTGTTGCCCATGCGGCGATAGTGGGCGTTGTTGCCACCAGCGCCGGTGGTGTTGCCCCAGGTGAGAGGATAACCGTATTGCGATGCTTCAATTTGAATCCAATAGCTAATGCTTGCGGTGGCGACAAACGAAGTTGGCAGCGTGACTGAGTAATCAAACATCTGCACACCACCAAACACGCCCGTGGCCGTTTCGCTGGCGTTGCTCGTGATCGTATATTTTTTAAGAACGGGATTGGCGATGTCGGGATAAAATCCATTCGCGGTGGAGCCGTAAATTTTGATGGTGAACTCCGTCACCGGGTTGGCTGCCGAGTTATTGCCGACATAGCCGCCGCTCCAGCTCAAATGGGAGATGTTCGCGGTGGCGGCGAGCGTGAACTTTTCAAAGCGATATTCCATTCCGTCCACATTCCCATCCGGCG
>CAYRLT010000472.1:0-2282 GCA_964425095.1 uncultured Luteolibacter sp. | reverse complement strand
AAGGCGAGCACTGGGAGTGCCCAGGAGACGCTGACTGAAATCCAAAATCCCATTGCAGAGGATTCCGCGCAGCGGGAACGACCGGGCTTTCCATCCAAAATCCAAAACTCCCAACGCGGCGCCGCTTTGGTTATTGCACTGGCTACTATCGTGCTCGTCACGGTTCTCGTGCTTTCGCTCTTTCTTTCGGTCACCAGCGAAAGGACGGAGTCCGCAGCGGCGGCGAACCAGGGAGATGCCGAGCGCTTGGCTTCGGGCGTTGTGGACCTCGTGAAATCCACGATCACTCAGGCGACGACTGGATACAAATCCGCCGCCTCCACCGGTGCGCCCGACACCTCCAGCCCGGTAGCCTGGGCCTCTCAGCCGGGGCTCATTCGCACATGGGACACATCAGGGAATCCCTACCGGAGCTATCGCCTCTACTCCTCGGGCAATATCACCGTCACCACCCAGGGCGACCTCGTAACCGATACGACTGACCTTACAAATTGGAAATCCGGTGCACCCGCCAATTCCGGTTCCTACAATGCCCTTTGGTGCGATCTGAACGCTCCGGCGGCCAATGCCTCCAACGGCCTTACCTACCCGATTGTCACGCCTCCCAAGGATACCAACTCCGGCTCCACCGCCACCGATGCCACCAATGGCGTGTCCACAGATAACTCGACCACCTCCTCCCAGGAAGGCGTGCAAGGTTTCTCCATCAAATCCCCGCCCGGCTACACTTCTGGCAACGCGTCCGCCGTTAATAACCCGGCCCCGATGCCTGTCAAGTGGCTCTATGTCCTTCAAGACGGCTCCCATGTTTCCCCGACCGGCACCGGAAGCAATGCCACCGTCGCCGCTGCCACACAGGCGAACCCGATCATCGGCCGCGTCGCCTACTGGACCGATGACGACACCTCCAAAGTAAATCTCAACACCGCCTCGGAAGGAGTGGAGTGGGATGTGCCGGTGGCGCGCACCCAGCAGGAAGGCGACCTCGGGCGGTATCAGCCCGGCCGGAACGAATTCAACCGCTATCCGGGGCATCCTTCGTCCACCAGCCTGAGTGCCGTGTTCTCCTCCTTGAGGTCGCTAACCGGCGGATTGGTGAGGACTGCGTTCGACGAATTTTTTCCACGCGTTTCGTGGGGGGGATCCCAAGGCAGCAGCAGGGCGATTGATGTGTATGCCGCAGATCCTAACTCCGGAGGAATGCCCCCTGTGAAAACCGACCGCCTCTTTGTTTCGACCGACGAGGCGGTCTGGAGGGCTGGGGCTTCTCCCCGCGTGGAGCAGTCCCTCCTTACGGGAGAGGCAACGTGGCGGAAGGGTTTTTTGCTGACCACCACCTCCCGCGCTCCAGAGGTGAATCTTTTCAACCAACCCAGAATCAGCCTCTGGCCAATCACTACGGATGCGGTCGGGGCACCTAGCCATGCCACAGGGACTCGCCAGGACGCCTTCGACAAAAATTGAAGTTCTGCACAACCATCGCGGGTGTGGATTATTTCTTCAGCCGCTCCGATGCCCGTAGTGCGGTTTACGATTGGTCGATTCCGAGAAATCAGAATTTGATTGGATATCTGGACCACCTCTCGGGTTCCGCTATTCCGGGCTTCGGATCCTCGTTTGAAAACAAATACGGCGCGACCGATCGCGACGCCCTGCTTGTGCAAATGTTCGATTTCATTCGTTCGGGACCCGCCCTCTTGCGCCTTTCCGACATGATCGGTGTCAATACACGACCCGGCTTCACCTTGCCCACCGGGGGGGGGTGAATGCGTCGTTCGCCAGAATGGTGGTGCCGACCATCACGCCAGGCGGCCTGAAGGGAATGGGAAACTTTCCGTCGATTGTCGAGGCGGGCCTCGGGTTTTTCACCGAGTCTGTGGAGCCTCTCGACGCCTTGGGCAACACGACGCTTGCAAATGGAACGGTCGCGGCCAACACCACCAGGCTCAGATACCGCATCCGACCGATGCTTCTGTTAAAAACCCAACTTCCGACCGTTTCCTACGGTCACAATCCAGAGCTCGTCAACTCGACCCACCCAGCAACTGAGCGACGCTCGATCCGCTTTGCGGCGACCTTGAACGGAGGTCCTCTCACGCTTTCGGCAAACGCTACGACTCTAAATGGCATAGGATCTGGGGTGAATGGCGCTAAGTTAAGAGCCTTTTGGGATTATTTTGTGGCTTGATTTTTTTCGGGTTCCGGGAGCGGATTTGAGAAGGATTTCTTGGCTAATGGAACGCATTTCGTTGAGGATGGACTCGACCTTCCTGTTGGCGGCG
>CAYRLT010000471.1:0-19054 GCA_964425095.1 uncultured Luteolibacter sp. | reverse complement strand
GGGCTTATCGCCGGGGCAATCGGGATGTCGGTCATCCGCCGCTCTCCCGCATCGGAGTCATTGATCAACACCAACGGATCACCCAAATCGCAAGAATCCAGGGCGACCGGCGCGGCCTCCTTGAAAATCCGTGACATGGCTAACCGCCATCGAACATCGATTGATCTGGCTTTGAAATTAGGCCATTCTGACCCATTGGCGGGCTGGAAGCGCGGCATGGAACTTAGCAATGCCCGCGACCGGGCCGAGTTCATGGCGGCACTATTGGAATCCTGGGCGATGAACGATCCGGATGCTGCTCTCGCGAAAGCCAGCGAGCTGGGCGCAGGAAGACTCAAAACCGGGTGCCTCGCAGCAGCTTGTGGCGGCTGGGCATCGAGGGATCCCGCCGCCGCCGCCAATTGGATCGAGGGCAATCTTGCAGGTCCTTCAAAAACCGAATCTTCCGCCGCCATTGCAGCCACTTGGGCGAAGTCCGCGCCAGACGCCGCCGCAGCATGGGCCGGCTCGCTGCCTCCTGGAACGGCCTCGGAAGCAGCCCTGACAAAAGCGCTAGATGCCTGGGTAGACAGCGATCCATTAGCCGCCTCCGCATGGGCGACATCACAACCGGAAGGCGAAAAACGCAGCGCATCCCTGCTTCAACTTGCCGTCGAGTGGTCCGATCAAGATCCGGCCGGAGCCAGCGAATGGATCGCCAAACATGCGACTGCGGAAAACGGCGGCGAAATGGTGGACACCCTGCTCAACCGCTGGTCCGCTGATGATCCCGCCGCCGCCGCCAATTGGGCGCGCTCCCTGCCGGAAGACCAACAGGCTGAAGCCAACACCATGGTCCTCGCCGTCTGGGGATCCTCCGATCCAGCCAACGCCGCCGCCTGGGTCACTGCCTTTCCTCCCGGCAAAACCCGTGAGCAGGCCATTCCCACCCTGGCGGCATCTTGGGCGGGCATCGACCCGCAAGCTGCGGTTGCCTGGACGATCGCCTTGCCTGATTCACCGGAAAAAAACACCGCCCTTGATCAATCGGTCCGTGTCTGGTCACTTACCGAGCGTGATTCCCTGACCACCTGGATTCGCTCGCAACCCGCCGGACCCGCCGCGGATCACCTGCGCTCGACGGCATCCATGGTCATTGCCGAGCGTCAACCACGCGAAGGAGCCGCCATGGCCGCCGCTATCAGTGACCCCTCGATCCGACAGGACACCCTCGTGGATCTCGTCGACCAATGGCGAAAGACCGACCCCAAGGCCGCCGAAACCTGGCTCAATCAGCAATCGCCAGATCCAGCGACCCGTCAGCGGCTTGGACCTTGATCCGTTTTAAACTGACCGTATCCGGTTCACGGGGGTGAGGGCCTTCCGCACGTTTGCAAATTGTCCCTGAATCTGGCCGAATTCCGCGAAAAATCACGCCAAGGAGAAATCCCGCCGCAATCAACGTCCGCGGGTCTGTTTTTCATGCTAGTGGGTTGACTACCAAGTGCCTGAGAAGCATCCGGCCTCCCCGCTGATGTAGGCCGGAGCGACACTGACAGCTTGACACCGCTCTTGATAGTTTGTGACCCTGCCAGAGTAGCAACGATTCGCCAATCTCACCTTCATGTATCCCATGTTATCGAAACTTCGCCCTGTCCTTTGTGGCACCGCCTTGATCCTCACCGCCCCATTCATCGCCGCCCAAGAGCTGGCCCCACCCGCAAACCCCGCCGCCGAGTCCACGGACGGCGCTGCAGCGGCGGAATCCGAAAACCCGGAACAGGCGAAGTTTATCAAAATGATCCAGAGCATCGACTGGAAAGACCAAGGTTCCGGAGCTCTAGGCGAGCGGGCGGCGCTCAACATTCCCTCTGGCTATCGCTTCACCGGTTCCGCTGGCACGATCAAGCTGATGGAGGTCTACGGCAACCTGACCAATGGCTGCGAGCTCGGCTATGTTTCGCCGGACGACATGAGTTGGTTCGCGGTGTTCGAATTCGATGACTGCGGCTATGTGAAGGATGACGAAAAGAACGCGCTGGATGCCGAAAAAATCCTCAAGCAGATGAAGGAAGGCCAAAAGGAGGCCAACAAGGAACTCTCCAAGCGCGGCATGCCCACCCTCGAACTGATCGGCTGGCATACTCCGCCCTTCTATAACCCGACCACCAATAACCTGGAATGGGCGATCCGCTTGGCCAGCGGCGGTGGCGAGACGATCAACTACAAAACCAAACTCCTCGGTCGACGCGGTGTGATGGATGTGGTGTTGGTCTGCGATGAGGAACAAATGGCCACGGTCGTTCCCGCCTATCAGGAATTGCTCAAGGGCTTTGCCTTCAACAAAGAGGAAAACTACGCCTCGTTCAACAAAGGCGACAAAGTCGCGGAATACGGCCTCACCGGTCTGATCGTCGGCGGCGGACTGCTGGTGGCCGCCAAGTCCGGCTTGCTAACCAAACTGTGGAAACCCATCGCCATCGGCATCTTCGCGATCGGCGCCTTCATCAAACGCATCCTCACCGGCCGGACCAAGGAGTCGATCTAAACCCGCATTGATGTCCGCATTTGCCGAGTTTTGCCTGATTGCCGTCGCCTTGTATCTGTGGGAATCCACCTTGTGGCTGCCGCTGCGAAGCGTGACCCTGCGGCGGCGCTGGTTTAGCACCCGGTGGCGGGTGCTAAACCCAGACCGTTGGCTAGCCATCAAGGAAACCGGAGCGATCCCCCTGCTGCCTCTGCTTTCCGAAGGCGGCCTGGCCCCCTGCCAAGCCCCGCCGTTAGTGGCCACCGAAGCCGGCGGCATGCTCATGGCCACCAGCATCGGCAAACTCGTCCCACTCGCCACCGTAGAGTGGACCGACATCCGTGAAGAACCGCACCATTTGATCGTGGCCGGATTTAAAACCCGTCTGTCGTCCGCTCGTTGCGTCGAGGTTTTGCGGCGAGCCAAACATCGCGGAGCCACTCCGGTGGCGGCGGTGCGGCAGGCGTGGCGGTTCGCACTATCGCCCATCCGCGCGCGGCGGGAGTGGCGGCGCTGGCACTTGGTCAGCGGGCCGCTCGGTTGGCTGACACTGTTGCTCACCCTCGGTTTTTTCGTGGGCCTCCCGGTGATTTACCTTTTCCTTGGAAACCTCAAAACCGTGTTGTTCGCCCTCTGGCTGTGGTGTCTGATGATCATGATCGCCGCGCACCTGTGGTGGCTCGGAAGCCGGGTCTATCCAAGTGCGCGGGCCGCCTTGCGGATGGACGCCATGCTTGCCTCGCTCGTGCCGTTTCATGCGATGCGGGCCCGGGAAATCGCCGCAGTCCACGCCATGGGAGCCACCCATCCAGTGGGCCTGCTGCTCTCAACTCAAGACCTAAGCAACCCCTGGCTCGCGCGTTTCATCCGCGAATTGCGACACCCCCGCCCCGAGGTGCCGGAGGATGCCGCCATGGCGGCCGCGCTGCTGCCGCCCGTCACCCTAGCCCTCGCTCATTGCCGCATGACGACAGCGGATTTCGAGTCCCCACCGGACCGCTCCGCCGACCCCGAAGTCGCCGCCTACTGCCCCCGCTGCCACGGCATGTACTTGACCCAGGTCACCATTTGCCGCGATTGCCGAGGCGTGGAATTGCAGCCATACTACTAACACCGAAAATCAATCGCTCCTTTAAGCGCCTTTTTCTAACGAGCAGCTTGAAAGATTCCGGAGCGCTGGCTTCAGTAGGCGAGAGTGATGGCATTCTGCATCGCAACCCAACAATTTCATCACATTTCCTCCTCTGTGACCTCTGTGTTTCTCTGTGCCTCTGCGGTTTTTTACTCGAATTTAGGGAGGCAACTTCGGAATCCGGGTTAAGTTAGCGCCATTCGAATCTATTGCAAAACACGTCTTTCTTCCCCACAAAAAACCACCGCAGGAATGCAATTCCTGCGGCGGCTGGAAATCCAGCAATTGCGATCCGCAATGCCGCGCGTTCATCAGAATCCGAAGGACGCGCCGATGCCGATGCTCTGCGTATACTCGGAATGCGTCCGGAACTCACCACGGTAGGTCAGGCTCACCCGCGTGCTTTCGCTGAAGTCATAGTAGGTTCCAAGACCCAGCACAAACGCCTCGTCTTCAATACCGGGTGCCGACACCGTGAAGGGACTGGCGTCCGGTCCGCTGGCTGCGAAACGGGCTCCCACCGAGTTGTCCGAATCTTCAAAATCGGTGACATATCCGATCCGGCCGATCAGAAGCAGATTCTTCTGCGCTTGATATTCGAAGTCCACTCCGAGATCGAGCAACACGGAATCCAGGTCCTGTTCTTCAACGCGGAGTGCGATCCCCGGGCCATCTTCCTCAAAACCGTCAACACTTCCGGCCATATAGCGAAGCGTCGCGTTGGGCACCACCCGGAAACCATCCTTCTTGAAGGCCACCGTGCTCACTCCAAGCGCAAGTTCGAATGCATCGGAGGAAATGGAATCGGCGTCCGCGTCACCGCCGAAGCTGTGACGGTTGGAGTCGTAATCGAAACTTCCGTAGGATACGCTGGCGGTCACCCGGGTGTTGCTGGCTTCATCCACCAGATAGCGGCCGAAGATACCACCGACAATGCCTTGGGCGTCCGTGTCTACCAGGGCTCCTTCAATGCTTCCATCATCCATACCGAGCAGTCCGCCGATTTGGAATCGCTTGTCGATATCGTATCGGACACCGGTGGTCAAACTGACCATATCGAGGTCGTAATTGGCATTGTTATCGGAGCTATCGACTCCTTGATCCGATGTCTGCAAAGTGGCAAATACTTGGGTCTTGCCGATTTTGGAAATGGGTGCCGCATCCACGCCATCACGGACGTGCGAGCGCAGCGCCTGTTCGGTGTAATCCACCATGCCGCGGTGCACTTCCGGCGAGAGCTGGTCGATGATCGCCTTGCCTGCAGCTCCTACGAGAATGCTGCCATCCAGAGCGACGCTGTAAGTGCTCTGAATTGCGGTCATCGCACTCACCAGCTGCGCAAGAGCGGGATCCGCATCAAGTCCAGTGCCGGGATCCATATCCCAGACAAAGAACTCCGTCGGTCCGGCCACCACGTTTGCCGAAGGACCGTAATCATCAAAATAGACCTTACGGAAATTCGTGTCGATAGGCACGCTGGTGTAGGTGTCCTCAAACAATGCACCCGCCGTCCACGTTTGGTTCCGGTTGAGATTGTAGATGGTATTGCTGTATTGGGTCGGCGGCAGCACTCCCGGCAGAGCTTGAATCTGACCGGTGAGGTAGTTCATGGAGAACCGGAGATCAGAAGCCAGATCTGAAATTCCGGAGAAGAAGCCTGTGATGGTCCCGTCGAAAATGTCCGCAATCTCACCGACCTCGAGAATGGAGTTGGAAAGAAGAAGTTGCGACCCCGCATTCAAGTCGATGGTGCCTGCTACAAATCCCAAGTCGCTGCCTGAAAACACCGAAGCGGTAATATCAATCAACCCCGAGTTACTGAGTGAGGCAACGGTATCCGAAACACCGAGTCTCAAAGTTCCGGCATTGGTCACGGCGGCAAAGTCATCAAAACCACCATTCACATTATTCAGTGTGCCTCCTAAGGAGA
Organism: uncultured Luteolibacter sp.; assembly: GCA_964425095.1. Classification (GTDB taxonomy): domain Bacteria; phylum Verrucomicrobiota; class Verrucomicrobiia; order Verrucomicrobiales; family Akkermansiaceae; genus Luteolibacter. Next base: position 13,486 of record CAYRLT010000471.1, on the reverse strand, counting down.
TACCTATTGTCGGACTGGCCAGCGATCCGGTCAGCTCCAGAATGCCTTCGTTGATGGTGGTGGTGCCGGTGTAAGTGTTGGCGCCCGAGAGCGTCAGCGTGCCTGTGCCCTGCTTGGTCAGGGAGCCGTTGCCGGAGAGTGCGTAGCCGGTGGCCACGCTGAAGGCCTGGGTGTCGATCGTGCCGCCGCCGGAACCGATGAGGGTGACATCGCCAGTCTCGAAGTCGGAGAAGAGGTTCGCCTGATCGCCGGTGAGCCGCAGAGTGCCACTGTTGAAGGTGACCGTGCCGTTGCCCGAGCCCTCGCTGATCTGCGCCGCTAGGACGGTCGCATTGGAGCCGGTGCCGATTTTCAGCGCTCCGCTGGACCCCGCCAGGTCGCCTAGGAGGATGTTGTTAGCCGAGAGGGTGCCGTCGTTCTCCACGGTGACGGTGTTGTTGACTCCGCTCCGGCCGATGTAGAGGTTGTTGGCCGTCCAGGTGGAGTTGGCCCCGGTGATGGTGACCAGGTTGTTGTCGGAACCGGTGTCGTAGCCGAGGAAGCTGTTGCCGGTGGTGGTGACGTTGCCGCCGTTGGAGATGGTCAGGGTTGAGTTGTCGCCACTCGAACCAATGCGCATGGTGCCGGTGACATTCCACAACGATCCCGCGCCATCGACAGTTACCACGTTGTTTTCGGTTGTGCCATTGGAGCCGGTGCCGCCGCCGATGCGGACATTGCGGCTGGTCGCACTGCCCCCGGCGAGAACTTCAAATTGGTTCCCGGTGCCGCTGCGCCCGACGTAGAACGTCCCGTTGCTCGTGAAGCGGGAGCCGGTTCCATTGACGGTGAGTTTGTTGTTGTCTGAACCGGCATTGGTTCCAATGAGGAAGTCGGCATTGCCGTTGGCCAGCAGCGCCCCGTCAGAAACCGTCACGGTGTTGTTTGATCCATCGTGGCCCAAATAAAATGTATTGTTGCTCGTCCACGATGCACCGGAACCGGCGATCGTTGCAGTGTTGCCATCCGATGCCGCGAGATAGCCGAAGAAAGCACCCGCGCTGTTGACCGTGCCGTTGCCGCTGATGTCGAGCGATCCTGTTCCTCCATAGCCCACAGTGAGTTCTCCGGTATTGTCCCACTGCCCGCCAGTGATGTTGGCGCTGCTAACCGAGGGGCTGTTGACTCCGATGAAGCCCTTGGTGTTGCTGACCGTGCCATTGGACAAGTTGAGGACGCCGTTGCCGGTGTAACCGACGTAGAGTTCTTGGGCAGAGATACTGCCGGTGTCGACATTCAAAGTCGCGTTCTCGCCACCCCCTAAAACAGCATCATTGCCATCCGCCCACACTTCATTGGTAGCTCCATTATCAGTGGTCCAATTAGTCGTAATACCATCCCAGTTGCCGGTGCCACCTTGAACACCGACCGTCCCAGGGTCGGCATCCCAAGTCAAAATCGCCGCCTGAGCGCATGGCTTGGTGGCAACCATAGTGAAGACAATGGCGGAGGAAAATGCACAGGCAATGGCATTCAGTTTGTGGATACGACGTGGTTTCATGATATGACTTTGATAAATTAGATGTTATTTTGGTGAATTATGCGTAACTTTTCAGCTGGATAAATTAAATAACTGATTGCAAAAGGCCCGGGCAGCAGGGGGTCGGCAAGCCTAAAATCAAGAAACGCGGCTTATTCCCAGAATCCGTTACGCGATCCCACCAAGCTCTTTCCTCCTTGCGCACCATTTTCTGTTAGTCCATATCCGATTTCCTGCCATGGCTTCTGGAGAAGACCGCGTAAACCGCCGGTACCACGAAAAGCGTGAGTGCGCCGGAGAATATCAATCCTCCGACTACGGCGATTCCCAACGACTGGCGAGATCCGCCCGAAGCGCCCAGCGAGAGCGCGATGGGAAGGATGCCGAAGATCGTCGCAAGGCTGGTCATCAGGATCGGGCGGAAGCGCGAGACGGAGGCTTCCAACACCGCCTCGATTTTCGATAGTCCGGCTTCTTTCCGCTGGTTGGCGAACTCGACGATCAGAATCCCGTTTTTCGTGACGATGCCGATGAGCATGATGATCCCGATCTCGCTGAAGACGTTCAGCGTCTGAGCGGTGAGGTGCAGGGACAACAGCGCTCCGGCGACGGACAGCGGCACAGTCAGGATAATGATGAACGGATCCCGGAAGCTCTCAAACTGAGCCGCTAGAACCAGATAGATGATCACCAGCGCCAGCAGGAAAGCGAACAACAGCGATGACGAGCTCTCGGCAAAGTCCCGCGATTGGCCGGAAAGAGAGGTGCGAAAATTCTCCGGCAGCACCTTTTCCGCCACGCGATCCAGTTCTGCGATGCCGTCACCCAGCGTGTAGCCTGGGGCGGGCGAGCCTTGAATAGTCGCGGAAACGGCGCGATTGAAACGAAAGATCGCCGCCGGACTGGCGGACTCGGAAAAGGTCACCAGATTATCGAGGGAAACCATCGTTCCCTCCGCGGTTTTCACGAAGAGTTTTTTCAAATCGCCCGGATCATTGCGATCCTGCCGCTGCATCTGGGCGATGACCTGATATTGTTTTCCGTTCTTCAGAAAATATCCGAAGCGCCTGCCGGAGTAAGCGAATTCCACGGTCTTGGCGACTTCCTCCACCGAGATTCCCAGCTCGGCGGCTTTTTTGCGGTTGATGGAAATCACGCCCTCGGGGCGGTTCACCTTGAGGTTGGCATCCAACTGGCGAAGGACCGGGCTCTTGCCGGCCTCTGCTAGAAACTCCGGCAACACCTTGACGAGCGATTCGAAATTCGGTGCCTGAAGAACATACGCCAGTGGTTGCCCGGAACGGCGGTCGCCGATGGTCGGCGGCTGCGTCGCGAAGGCGCGCACGCCAGTGAAGTCCTGCAATTCCTTGGCGAGCTGCTCGGCGATTTTAGCCTGCGTGCGGTCGCGGTCGGCGGGAGCTTTCAGATAGATATTCTGGATCGCGACGTTGGCCTCGCCGCCGCTGCTGTTGCTGCCGAGGATGCTGAAGGAGCGGAATCGTTCGGGGACATTTTCGGCTACATAAACCGAAATTTTATCCATCCAGCTGGCGGTGTATTCGATACTCGATCCCTCGGGCGCGGTCACGGCGACGCGGATGTTTTCGCGATCTTCAAGCGGCGCGAGTTCGCGTGGAATCTCAGTCACCAGCCAGGCGATGAGTCCGCCGCTGGCAAGAAGAATGGGCAAGGAAAGCCAACGAAAACGCAGGAACGGCTCGAGGGTTTTCCGATAGCCAGTGGTAATGAGGCGGAAAAACGGTTCGGTGGATCGATAGAAAAAGTTCGGCTTGTCGCCGTGTTTCTTCAGAAGAAAGCGGCACATCATCGGCGAGAGCGTGAGCGCGACAAACGCGGAAATAAGCACGCAACCGGCGAGCGTAATGCCGAACTCCCGAAACAAACGCCCGGTCAGCCCCGACAGGAAAATCAATGGCAGGAACACCGCCGCCAACGCGAGAGTGGTGGAAATGACCGCGAAGTAGATTTCCCGCGAGCCCTTGAGCGCCGCTTCCAACGGCGACATGCCTTCCTCGATTTTCGAATAGATATTTTCCAGCACCACGATCGCATCATCGCAGACCAGGCCGATGGAAAGAACGATGGCCACCAAGGTCAGCACGTTGATCGAGAAGCCGGCGACATACATGATGAAGAAACCGGAGATGATGCTTACCGGAATGGCGATCACCGGAATGATCGTCGAGCGCCAGTCGCGCAGGAACAGGAAAATGATCAGCGCCACCAGCACGAAGGCGATCACCAAGGTATCTTCGACCTCCGCCACCGAGCGGCGGACGAAACGTGTGAAATCGTAGCCAATCTCCACCGTTAGATCCGGCGGCACTTCTTTTTTCACTTGCTCGAGGCGCTTGTTGAATTCGTCGGCGATCGCAATGGCGTTCGTGTTAGGTTGCGGGATCACCGCCACGCCGATGCGATAGAGCCCGTCGCTCTTGAAGCCGGTGCGGAGGTTTTCCGGACCGAGTTCGGCATGACCGATGTCGCCGAAGAGGATTTGCCTGCCGTTTTCCTGTTTGATGATCAGGCTATCGAACTCCTCCGGCGTAGAGAGCCGCCCGAGCGTGCGCAGCGAAAGTTCGTTATTCGCCCCTTCCAGCCGTCCGCTCGGGAGATCCACGTTCTGCGAATCGAGCGCGGACTGCACGTCGGCCGGCGTGAGACGGTGAACCGCGAGTTTCACCGGATCCATCCACAACCGCATCGCATAACGTTGCTCACCTAAAATTCTAACAGACGAGACTCCGGGAATCGTCTCCATCCGCTCGCGGACCACGCGGTCAGCGATGTCGCTGACTTCGAGGATGCTGCGTTTGTCACTCATCAGAGAAAGGAACAGGATCGGCGAGGAATCCGCGTCGGCCTTTTCCACCACCGGAGGATTCGCATCCACCGGCAGGCTGCGGGAGGCGCGGGCGACACGGTCGCGCACGTCGTTGGCCGCCGTATCCAAATCCGAATCCAGCGTGAACTCGACGGTGATGGTGCTGCGCTCTTGCCGCGACTCCGAGGAAAGCGTGCGGATGCCGGCAATGCCGTTGATGACCTGCTCGAGCGGTTCGGTGATCTGCGAGGCGACGACATCCGGATTCGCTCCGGGGTAAGCCGTTTGCACGGTCACGATGGGCGGATCGACCGCCGGATATTCGCGCACGCCGAGAAAATAAAATCCCGTCACCCCGAAGAGCACGATGATCAATGACATCACGATCGCGAGAACCGGACGGCGAATGCTCGTTTCAGACAGACTCATGGCGCTGTGGCGGCGGTGACTTCGAGGCCGGGGCGGATGCGTAACAGATTGGTGGTCGCCACCACGTCGCCTTCTTTCAAGCCGCGCAGGATCTGCACCTGATCCTCGGTGCGGATGCCGATCTCCACCGGCTGCAACTTCGCCTTGCCCTCAATAATCTGATAGACTCCCTGACCGCGCGGCGAGGGCACGATCGCCTGACTCGGCACCATAAAGCCATTGGCCAGCCCATCCAGCGTCAGCGCCACTTCGGCGAATCCGCCTGGCAGCAAGCCCTTCGGCGCGGAGCATAAACCGCGGACCAGCAAGCTCCGCGTGGCCGCGTCAATCGCCGGCTCGATGACGGTTACGCTACCCTCGAAGACCTCGCCGTTTCCAGCGACCGTGAAGGTGAATTTCTGCCCGCTTTTCACCTCGCCCGAATAACGCTCCGGCAGCGGGAAATCCACTTTGATGCGGGAAACATCCTGCAAGGTGATGAGAGGTGTGGTTGGGGTGACGAACGCCCCCTCGCTCACTTGCCGCACGCCGACACGGCCGTTGAAGGGCGCGCGGATCTCGGTCTTGGAAACCTCCACCGCTTTGATATTGCGTCCGGCCATGAGGATGTCGAAGGCGGCGGTGGAACTATCATATTCCTGCTGGCTGATCGCCTTGCGCGGGAGCAGGTTGGTGACCCGTTTTTTAACGGATTCCGCCAGTTTCAGGCGCGCATCGATTTCTCCCAACTCGGCTAGCAGATCGCTATCGTCGAGCTTGAAAAGAAGATCACCGGCGGCAACCTCCGATCCCTCCATCACATGGATTTTCACCAATCGCCGGGAGAGTTCCGGGACCAACATGACCGATTCATTCGCCCGCAGCGTACCGACAGTCGAAAGCGTCTGAGCGAACGGCGCGCTTTTCACGATGTGAGCTTCCGCCATCAACGGTCCCGCTTTCGGCCCGGTCTGGGCGCCGGCCCCCGCCACCAAAAGCGGCAGGACAAGAAAACGGAGAACAAAAAAACCTTTGGGGACATTCATGGACAAGGACACCGGAGATGCGGAAGCGCATGCATGCAAGCAAAAGTCCTGATGAATGAACAGGTGGACTTCATTGCCGCCGCCACTTTTGAAGAGATTCCCCGGACTGAATGAGTCTAGCCGACGGCAAATACGGGCTCGCCAGAATTTTACGGGCCAACCAACCTGTGCCGCCCATGTCCTTTTCCTTGCTCGGCCTGTCGCCCATTTTCCTCAAGACTCTTCAAGCGGAGGGCTATGCCAAACCCACCCCCATTCAAGAGCAGGTGATCCCGGTGGTGATCGCCAACAAGGATGTGTTGGGAATCGCGAAAACCGGCTCGGGCAAGACGGCTGGCTACGTGCTGCCGATCCTGAACCGGCTTGAGCAGACTGCGGTTTCGACATACCGGGAGCCCACGGTTCTCGTGCTGGTGCCAACGCGCGAGCTAGCGGATCAAGTCCAGCAGGTTTTTCAAACTTTCATCCCGGCACTCACCGGGCGCCCCACCTGTCTGGCCGTGTATGGAGGTGTTTCGATCAACACCCAGATGCAAGCCATCGGCAAGGCGGACATCGTGGTGGCCACTCCCGGGCGGTTGTTGGACTTGCTCGAGAAAAATGCCGTGCGGCTCTCGTCCATCGCCACTCTGGTGCTCGATGAAGCGGATAAAATGCTCAACCTCGGGTTCAAGGAAGAAGTGGACCGAATCCTCGCGTTACTGCCATCAAAGCGTCAAAATCTGTTGTTTTCCGCCACCCTCAGCGACGACCTCAGCCAGTTCCAACAGCTGATTTTGAATGACCCGCAGGTGATTAAAATCGCCGCGGAAACGGACGATATCGAACTGATTCACCAGCTCGCCTACTTGGTTTCCGAGGAAAAAAAGGGGCCCTTGCTGCGATACCTCATCAAGCATGGCGATTTGAAACAGGTTCTGGTCTTCGCGTCTTCCACTCTCAAGGCGGATGCCATCACCAACAAACTCCTCAAAAACCGGATCCATGCGGCCGCCGTGCATTCCAAGCTCGGCCAACAAACGAGGCGTTTCACCCTCGAGCAATTCAAAGCCGCCCAATTGCGCGTGCTCGTCACCACCGACTTGCTCGCCCGCGGGATCGACATCGAATTTCTACCCTGCGTCATCAATTACGAACTCCCCCGCTCGCCCAAAGACTACCTTCACCGGATCGGCAGAACCGGCCGTGCGGAGTCCCCCGGCGACGCCATTTCCTTGGTCAGCCCTGAAGAAATGGATCATTTCAAAGTAATCCAAAAAAAGATGGGCATACGCGTCAAGATCCTCAGCGGTGACCAGATCAACGTGCAAGGATATTGATAGAATATCCGCAGCCGCTCAATTCAGCGATCCCAAGCCACGACTTTTTTAGCGACGTTCTGACCGCAAAGCACGACCATCGGCATCCCTCCGCCGGGATTCACCGAACCACCAACGAAAAAGAGGTTCGGATATTTCACGCTTTGCTTCGGGGCTTTGAAGGCGAGGTTTTTGAAACGATCGCTGACGACGCCGTAGATCGAGCCTTTGTTCGAGTTGTATTGCTCGCGAATATCAATGGGCGTCCAGCAATGTTCGAAGACGACGTGCTTGCGGAGATCGGTGAGACCCATGCGTTCGAGCTTGTCGAGCACGCGCTCCTTGAGAGCCATGTAGTCCTCGCGGGTGAGCGGATTCGCATCGTCGATGTAAGGGATGTGCGGCAGGATTTTCAGGCAATCGCAACCATCCGGAGCGACGGTCGGATCCGTCCTCGATGCGGCGACCAGATAGATCGTGGGATCGGGCGGGAGTTGGTGTTTCTGAAAGACGGTCTTGAAATGCTCCTTCTGATGATCCGAGTAAAAGAAGTTATGATGCGCGAGTTGCGGGTATTTGCGATCGAGGCCGAGTTCGAGCACGAGACCCGAACAGGATGGCTCGTATTTCTCCAAGGTCTTCATGAACGTATCATCTTCGGCGAGCAGTTTCTCATAGGCCGGAATTACTTCCATGTTGGAAACGATGATATCCGCCGCGTGAAATTCGCCGTTGGCCATCAGACCGGTGACGCGGTCGCCCTGCTTGCGGACTTCCGTGACCTCGCTATTGAGGCGGACGGTGATTCCAAGCTCGTCCATCAGGCGCTGGAGGCCGAGCGCGATGTGATAGAGCCCGCCATCGACATACCATAAGTCATAACGATACTGGATGGTCGCCATGCAGTTCATGAAGGCCGGCGAGCGATAGGCGGATGAGCCGACGTATTTGATGAAATAGTCGAAGATATCCCGCATGTGGCGGGTCTTGAGGTGACGGGCGACGCCACCGTGCATGGTCCGGAAGAGATCGAACTTGAGGAACTTGCCGAGCCCGTAGAATTCGCGGAAACCGGCCGCATCATCAAGCCCTTGCTCGAAATAGCCGTCGTTCACCAGGTCGTAGAGATCGGCGGAGTATTTGAGGAACCGCTCCACGTTTGCCGGGTCTTCGCCGACCTTACGCGCCTCGGCGGCCATGATGGCGGGATCGGGATCGAGGTCCACCACCTTGCCATCCTCGAAGAAATTCCGCCAATGCGGGCGCAAGGTGCGTATCGGAATGTAATCGCTCATTTTTTTCCCCGAGCGTTCGAAAAGCCGTTCGAAAATGTGTGGCAGCGTGAGGATGGACGGGCCGAGATCAAAAGTATAACCTTCGGCCTTGAGCACGTTGAGCTTGCCGCCGATCTTCGGATTTTTCTCGTGAATGGTGACTTCGTAACCTTCCTGAGCGAGGGAGATGGCGGCGGACAATCCACCGAGGCCGGAGCCGATGACGATGACTTTTTTCGCAGACATAAAATGGTTAGTTTGGGGGAGCAAGGCGGGCGAGTTCGGCATTCGCCACGTGATCTGCCGGATGCTCGGCCAGTGCTTTTCGGAAATAATCAACAGCCTCCGAATCGTGGCCAAGCGAGACATAGGCCCGACCGATGAAGGTGAGGCATGAACTCCCGCCCCAGCGCGGATCGAAGGGCTTTGTGGTTTTTTTTTGCTCGGCAACGAAAAGCTTCTCGGCGACTAGCAAGCTTTTCAGAGATTCACGGCGGTCGGCATCATCTTTGGCAGTGTGGAACAAACCTGTTCCCAACAAATATTGGACACGCGGATTATCCGCGCCGGACGCGAGCGCCAGCTTTTGATGCTCCTGCAAAATCCGCCCGTAGCGGATGCCATCGATCATGCCGTCGATCTTCATCCCGTAGAGCGTGCCGATCAGCGCGTGGCTCTCAGCATCGCGGCCATTGAGTTTGACCGCCATTTCGAGCGACTCCAGTGCTTGGTCCCTTTCCGCCTCGGCGGTGCTGGTGTTCTTCTCGGATGTGGCAAGTGAGCGGAAATAGAGCATCCGGTGAAAACGCGCCACTCCCAGCCAATAGTAATTCACGGATAAATCGGGAGCCTTGGCGGCCGCCTTTTTGAAAAGTTCCGCCGCATTCCAAAAGCGCCCGCCATCCCATGCCTGAAAGGCGGCATTGAACTCCGTGATGCCTGCGGACGTGAGTTTATCCGCCGCATCATCCGCCCGCAACAGCAGCGCGGTGCCCATCAGTAAGAGTGCCATTCTAAGAATCATTTCTTGACTAAGGCTTAACCCATCGCATCCATGCCGCAACCACCAATATGGATTCAAATGCAATCATGGAATGCCAGCGGGCGTTTTTCCGATCCGGGGTGACGCGTTCGGAAGCCTTCCGCCGTGTCCAATTGCAGACCCTTCTGGAAATGCTAGTGGCTCATGAGAAGGACTTGCTCGACGCCTTGCACGCGGATCTCCACAAGAATCCACAAGAGGCATACGCCTCGGAAATCGGCTTCCTACTGGGCGAAATCCGCCATACCCTCCGCCACCTGCACGGCTGGATGAAACCCGCACGCCGCCGGGCTCCGATCCTCGCCTGGCCGTCCCGCGCCTTCGTCCACCAAGAACCCTACGGCGTGGCTCTGATCATCGGCCCATGGAATTACCCGCTGCAATTGTTGCTCTCGCCCCTCGTCGGCGCCATCGCCGCCGGAAACTGTGCGGTGCTCAAGCCCTCCGAGTTCGCGCCCCACACCGCCGAACTCATCGCCCGCATGATCCACGCGACGTTTCCCGCGGAATACATCACCGTGGTGCAAGGCGGCCAATCCACCGCCGAAGCGCTCTTGCTTGAGAAATTCGATACGATTTTTTTCACCGGCAGCACGCAAACCGGCCGCGCCGTGATGAGCGCCGCCGCACGACACCTGACACCTGTAACTCTGGAGCTTGGCGGAAAATCTCCCTGCATCGTATGCGCCGATGCCCCGCTCGAAATCGCCGCCCGCCGCATCGCATGGGGAAAATTCATGAACGCCGGCCAGACTTGCGTGGCCCCGGACTATGTGCTGGTCGATCACCGCGTGGCCGGCGCTTTTCTCGCAACACTCAAACAAGTGCTGCGAGAATTTTACGGCGACAACTCCCAGCAAAACCCCGACTACGGACGCATCATCAACCGCAGGCATTTTGACCGCCTCGCCAACTATCTCGACCAAGGAACCATCGCACACGGCGGCTGCCTTGACGCGGATGATCTCTACATCGAACCCACTATTCTAACGGGAACACTCATGACTTCGCCAGTCATGCAAGAAGAAATTTTCGGCCCAATCCTGCCAATTTTGGAATTCCAGGAAATGGACGCATTGCTCGCCACCCTTGCGGACCAACCATCTCCCCTCGCTCTCTATCTTTTCACCCACGACCACGACACTCAGGAAAAAGTGCTTTCCGCCACCCGCTCCGGCGGAGTCTGCATCAACGACACCATCACCCACATCCTCGGCAAGGACCTGCCATTCGGCGGCGTGGGCGAGAGCGGCATGGGTGCCTACCATGGCAGGGCGAGCTTCGATTGCTTCAGCCACCGAAGATCGGTTTTAAAACGCTCGCTACGCAGTGACCCGATGTTCCGCTACCCTCCGCAACGCACCTCGCTCAACACACTCAAACGCATTCTCCGCATCTTCGGCGCGGGGTGACCACAAAATCCCTCACGCTCGCGGATGAGCGTCGTCATAAGCTTTTTTCAAGCGCTCCTTCGTCACATGGGTATAAATCTGGGTAGTGGAAAGCGAGGCATGACCGAGCATCGACTGCACACTGCGCAAGTCCGCGCCCGCATCGAGCAGATGAGTCGCAAAGCTATGCCTTAACTTGTGCGGGCTGATCGCAAATGGAATGGAACTGTGCTTGAGGTATTTCTTCAGCAATAAATCCACCGACTGCTGGGTAATCCGCGTGCGGCGCTTGCTCAGAAACAAAGGCCCGGATGTCACCACCGCCTCTTGCCTGTAACGCTGGATCGCACTCACCGCCGGTCCGCCGATCGGGACCACGCGCTCTTTCGAACCTTTACCCATCACTCGCACCGTGTCGCCGATAAAATCCACATCCTTCACATCGAGTGCAAGCAACTCGGATATGCGCAACCCACAGGAATAGAACAATTCGAGAATCGCCGCATCACGGAATGACAACCAATGCGGCGACTTCTTATCCACCGGCAGCCTCAGCGGGATCGCTAACAAATCGTCGATCTGCGCGATGGTCAGCACCACCGGCAGACTGCGCTCGGGTTTCGGAAGTTGAACCGCAGCCACCGGACTGCGCCCCAGCCCGCCGCGCAACACCAAGTATTTGTAAAACGACCTCAGCGCCGCAAACCTCAAACGGATTGTCGCCCGCTTGAATCCTTGTTTCATCAACGCAAATAGGTAATCCCGGAAGTCGTCCTCCGATTCATCACGCCATGAAACAAATACCTCACCGCGCCATGTCCGGTAAACGGCCAGCGCATCCCGATAGTTCCCCAAGGTCAAGGGCGAGGCACTCCGCTCGACCGTCATAAAACTAAAAAACGCGTTTTCGTCCGAATCCATGCTCGATGCGGAGCCTAAGCGACCGAAATCCCAAGACCAAGCAAAAGCCGGCGCGACACGCCCAATACTGTCAGGATAGGATGAAAACGTAGTCTTTATCTGTGTTCTTCATCTGCGTGTATCTGCGGTTAATTAAAAATTCTTAAATTGGCAGCATTGCACGTCATGCCCGGACTGCAAGTAATCCAAAATCGCCACTTTTTTGGAATTGTCGGATCGGGTCGTGGCGAGTTTGCTTCAACACCATGATCACCAAAGCACTCCGCCGCTCGATAACGGGCCTTGCCGCACTGGGTTTCGCATTCTTGCTGAGCGCCTGTTATGAGACCAAGCAGGAATTCACTCTCAATCCCGACGGCTCCGGCAAGGTGCTGCATGAGTGCTCATTTCAAAACGTCAATCTTTCCAACGAAAACGATACCTCTCCGGAAGCCCTGCAAGCCGCCATCGCCAAAACCATCAAAGAATCCAAGGGCGTGGATGCATGGACCGACGTGAGTTTCAAGCGCCTGGATGATGACCGGATGTGGTTCCGCGGCACGGCTTACTTCAAGAAAATCGAGGACTTGGAAATCCCCAATCAAAGCATGTTGCAGTTCGCCTGGAAAAACCAAGGAGGCGGCAAGGCGGATCTAACACTCAACCTCAAAAAATCCGACAATCCAAAACCCAAGCCGGACACCGCAAAGCTCACACCCGAGGAACGCACGAAAAAAATCAAGGACGAGCGCGCCAAGTTCAAACAATCCAAACCGATGTTTGCCGCCATGCTTGGCAATCTCAAACAAACCGTTTCCTTCAAACTCCCCGGCAAGGTTGAGAGCCACTCGAATTTCAAACCCAATGCATCGGGCGCACTCGGCCTCACTTTCGAAGGATCCAAAATGATCGACGCCCTCGAAAAGCTCATGGCCGATGACGCATGGTTAGATAAAAACGGATTCGATGCTCAAAACTCGCCAGCACTCGATAATGAACTCGGCGGCCTGCTCTTCGGCGAGAAAGCTCCTGTGAAAGCCTCCCTCTCCGGCGCATCCGCCCCCTTGTTCAACTATGCCACCGAAGTGACCGCCGCCCTCAAAGGCACCGAAGCACTCCAGAAACGTCTCGGCGCCGTCTCCATCGCCCCTCCCGCGAAAGGCGAAGCGTTGAAATCGATCAAAGTGGTCGGCGTCCGCATGGTCAGCGCGGTGGACAAGAAACTCGACGTCCGCCCATTCAACTACGACGAGAGCTACACGCTCGCCGTGCTCGCCGAATTACCCGGCAGCGTGCTCGACGTCACCGACAAAAGCTCAATCACCTCCGCCACCACCAGCGATGGCACCAGCCTCTTGAAGGGCGAACGCGATTGGGACCGCCGTCTCGGTTTCCCGAAACTCTCCGCCGACCAGGCCTCGGTGATGTTCGACATCGAACTGAAACTTCCACTTGCCGCCGCCAAAGGCATCAAGGAAATCTCCGGCACACTCCAATACCGCGTGGCTGGCAGCGCGAAGGAAGTCGATCTCGGATTGAAATCCTTCAAAGCAGGCACCAAGGGAACCGCACTCGGTGCCAGCATCGAGGAAATCAAGGAAGGTTGGAGCAAGGACGGTTCCCAAGACATGGAGCTCAAGCTCAACCTCGATCCAGATAGTTTGAAATCCGCTTTTCTCGTCGTGAACGGCGCCAAAACCGAAATCAAACGCAGCGGCTACAGCAGCTCGGGCGGCATCACGACTTTCACCTTCGATATTCTT
>CAYRLT010000470.1:0-1569 GCA_964425095.1 uncultured Luteolibacter sp. | reverse complement strand
CGGACACGTTCCGCCGCTCCATGAGCAAGCATGCAGAGCTCCTCACACACTTTTCTGCGCATGCTCTAGCGCGGCGGCGATGAATCCCGCGAAAAGCGGGTGCGGGAAATTCGGCTTGGATTGAAACTCCGGGTGGAACTGCGCACCGATGAAAAACGGATGATCCGGCAGCTCAATGATTTCGACGAGGCCGTCCTCTGCGGATACGGATGAAATCACCAGACCCGCTTCCTGCAGACGGTCCTGATAGTCTGAGTTGAATTCATAGCGATGACGGTGGCGCTCGAGAATACGATCCTTGTTGCCATACAAATCCGACGCCTTGGTGCCCGCAAAAAGGATGGACTCACAGGAACCGAGCCGCATCGTAGCGCCCATGTCCTCAACTCCTTTTTGCTCTTCCTGAAGACAAATGACCGGGTGCTTGGTGGCTTTGTCAAACTCCGTGGAGTTCGCGCCTTTCAGACCACAGACATTGCGCGCAAACTCGATGGTGGCGATCTGCATGCCCAGACAAATCCCGAAATAAGGAATCTTGTTTTCCCGGGCATATTTGGCGGCGAGGATTTTCCCCTCCGTGCCGCGGTCGCCGAAACCGCCGGGAACCAAAATACCATCCACGTCACCAATGATTTCCTTCGCGCTGTGATCCTCAATGGATTCAGTGTCCACCCGGATGATCTGCACCTTGGTATCATGATGCGCCCCAGCGTGAATCAACGATTCGTAAATCGACTTATAAGCATCCTGAAGCTCGATGTATTTGCCGGCGACGGCGATGGTGACCTTGTGCTTCGGATGGATCACGCGTTGCACAAACCGTTCCCAATCTTCAAGCGCGGGCGATGGAGTGTGACCGAGTCCGATCTTATCTACCACCAAGCGGTCAATCTTATCTCTGCGCAAATCGAGCGGACATTCGTAAATCGTGTGATCCACATCGCGGAAAGCGACCACGTTCTTGCGTTCAACGTTGCAGAACATCGCGATTTTTTTCCGGTTGTCTTCATCTAGATCCGCCTCGGTGCGGCAGATGATAATATCCGGCTGGATGCCGAGTTCGCGGAGCTTGGCGACGGATTGCTGGGTGGGCTTGGTTTTCACCTCACCGGCCGCCTTGATGTAGGGCAGCAACGTGACATGAATGAAGCAGACGTTTTCCTTGCCCGCCTCGAGCGCGAACTGACGCAGAGCCTCGATGAATAAGAGCCCTTCCATATCGCCGACGGTGCCGCCGATTTCAGTGATCAAAACATCGACATCCGGATTGTTGTCGGTGACTTGGCGCATCCGGTCCTTGATCTCATCGGTGACGTGCGGAATGAATTGCACGGTTTTCCCGAGATACTCGCCACGGCGCTCTTTCTTGATGACCGAATCAAAAACCTGACCGGAGGTCAGATTGTTCATTCGCGACAAAACACCGGAGGTGAATCGCTCATAATGGCCGAGATCGAGATCCGTCTCGGCACCATCATCGAGCACGTAAACTTCGCCATGTTGATACGGCGACATCGTTCCCGGATCGACGTTGAGATAAGGATCAAACTTCTGCATCAGCACCTTGAG
>CAYRLT010000469.1:0-3462 GCA_964425095.1 uncultured Luteolibacter sp. | reverse complement strand
CGCATCTTGCCAGAGATGTGGGCGAGGACGCGATGACCGTTCTCCAGTTCAATCCTGAACATGGTGTTCGGTAAAAGCTCAACGACCTTGCCCTCTACTTCGATAGCGTCTTTCTTGGCCATGTCAATACTTCCGGAGCGTGATCTGTGATTAAAACTGTGTGCTCAAAATGAGCCGAGGGGAGGCCGTCGGCGGTGACGGCGGTCCACTTGTCGGCGAGGACTTTCACATCGGCGCGGCCCATGTTGATCATAGGCTCGATGGCGAGTGTCATGCCGGGTTTGAGTTTTGGTCCACTGCCGCGTTTGCCGAAATTTGGCACTTGGGGATCCTCGTGAAGTTTGCGACCGACGCCGTGGCCGACGAATTCGCGCACGACGCTGAAGCCATTTTTGACGGCTTCGGTTTCCACAAAATTTGAAATGTCGCCAACGCGATGACCGGGACGAGCGAGTTGAACGGCGCCGTTGAGGATTTCCTCAGTAACGGTGAGGAGGCGTTCGATTTCAGGGTCAATGATGCCAACAGGAACCGATGTGGCGTTGTCGCCAATCCAACCATCGCGAATGATGCCGACATCCATTTTGACAATGTCGCCGTAGGCAATCGCACGGGAACTACCGATTCCATGGACAACCTCTTCATTGAGGCTGATGCAAATATGGCCGGGAAATTTTTTGTATCCCAGAAAGGCGCTGCGAACCCCGGCGGCGGACATCAACTGGGCAGCGGCGTGGTCGATTTCGCCGGTGGTCACGCCAGGAGCTATGCGGCAGGCCAATTCGTTAAGAATCTGGGCAGCAACCTCGCCAGCTTGGCGCATTTTTTCAATCTCATGGGGACGCTTGATACTGATCATGCGACCTCCTTCGCGTTGCTCAGGAAATCCGCACTGATGCCGTCCAAGCAAGCGAGAGCCAATACCCGACGAATCGAGGGGCGGGTGTTGGCGTCCTTGCCAGAAAGTGGCGGACAAAGCAAAACAGCGCAGGTTTTCAAGACTACAAAGGCACGCTAGAGTTGCGTGGCGAAATAAATCGTCACACCGGCTATGACGAGGATTGCAATACCGGCATATATCCAGACGAGTGTCTGGTCATTGATGGATTGAGCGGACGAAAGACGGCTGCGTGATTCCTGAGCACTGCGGATACGGCCTTTGCGGAGGAAACCATCATAGTGGCGCTGAAGAAGGTGTGTCTCCACTTGGCGCATGGTATCGAGCACCACGCCAACGATAATCAAAAGTCCAGTGCCTCCAAAGAACTGCGAGGTCATGTAAGGAACATTAAGGCTCTGGCTAAGAAGCTGTGGCAGAACAGCCACTGCGGTCAAGAAAATGGCTCCCGCGAAGGTCAAGCGGGTCATCGTGTAGTCCAAGAAATCTGCAGTCGGCTTGCCAGGACGCACACCGGGAATGAAACCACCGTATTTCTTGAGGTCGTCAGCAATCTGGACGGGTTGAAATTGGGTTGCAACCCAGAAATAGCTGAAGAAGAAAATCATCAGCGCATAGAAAAGATAATGCAACCATCCGTAGGTGAGAAGATTTGAAAGATCTTGAGCCCAACCCACACCTGGGAAGGCCATGTTCAAGATCGTGGATGGGAAGAGCAGGATGGCTTGAGCAAAAATGATCGGCATGACACCGGCATAATTGATCTTGAGAGGCATGTATTGAGTCTGCCCGCCATAAACTTTTCGCCCAACAACGCGTTTAGCGTATTGGACACTGATCTTTCGCTGAGCTTGCGTCACAGCGATGACGGCTGCAATAACGAAGAAGAGAAAACCGATCATCAAGACCAAGACCACAGGGCTAACTGCGGACTGGGCATTGGCAGCGCTGGGAACGAATGTCCTCCAAGCTTGAATCAAACCGGCGGGCAACTGAGCCAATATGCCTACAGTGATGATGATAGACATGCCGTTGCCTATACCTTTTTCAGTAAGTTGGTCACCCAACCACATGAGGAGCAGGGTTCCAGCAGTCATCGTAATGATGGTGATGAGCTGGAAACCAATACCTGGAGTGGTCACCAAAGGCAGCCCCAAGTTGTTGATAGTATCCATGATTCCTGGAAGGAATGGATTGGCTTGGGGATTTTCAAAAGATCTTGCTAGGAGATACGCTTGAAAGATGCAAAGCCCGATCGTGGCGTATCGGGTGTATTGCATAATTTTCTGACGCCCACCGTCCTCGCGGGAAAGTTTGCCCAACCGTGGAATCACGGCCGTGAGGAGCTGGAGCATGATCGATGCACTGATAAAAGGCATCACTCCAAGAGAGAAAATAGCGCAGTTTGCCAATGCGCCACCACTGAATAGGTTAAAGAGAGCAGCAACGCCGCCGGTCGAGGCGGCACCGGCATGATCAAGGAACCACTGGCGGAGAACTTGGGCGTTGACCCCAGGAGTGGTTATAGCCGAACCGGCGCGGATCACGATGATCGCCGCAAGAGTGAAGAGCACTCGGGAGCGCAGTTCAGGAATCTTAAAAATGTTGGCGAAGGCGCTGATCATTTGAAGCTGGTTGCAGCAGCCTTAGGCTGCTGCCTCAACTTTGGGAAGGACAACTTTGCCCCCGGCCTTCTCGATTTTCTCGCGAGCTGTTGCGCTGACCTCATCAACTTCAACAGTGAAAGCCTTGGTCACTTCACCACGACCGAGGATTTTGACTCCATCGAAACGGCCTTTCACAAGGCCTGCTTGGCGAAGAGAAGCTTCGGTAATCGAGTCACCAGCGGCGAACGATTTTTCGAGAGAGTCCAAATTAACAACACCGTAGAAAGTCTTGAAGTCCTTGTTATTGAAACCGCGTTTGGGCAGTCGGCGATAGATTGGCATCTGACCGCCTTCAAAGCCGAGTCGAATAGAACCACCGGAGCGCGCTTTCTGGCCCTTGTGGCCCTTGCCGGAGGTTTTGCCCTTGCCGGAGCTTTCGCCGATACCAAGGCGTTTGCGGCGGTGCTTTGCACCAGGATTGGGTTTAAGTGTATGAAGTCTCATGTGTATTACGCGGAAGCGGGTTCAGTTGGAGCAGCGGCAACCTTGGGACGGATTGTTTTGCCACGGAGGCGGAAGACATCGTCTTTCAGACGGAGTTGGCTCAGTGCAGCAATAGTGGCATGAACGACATTGGCGTGGTTGCTGGAGCCAAGAGACTTGGCCAGAACATCGCGAATGCCAACCGCTTCGAGAACGGCACGGACGCCGCCACCAGCGATAACGCCAGTTCCCGGAGAAGCAGGGCGGAGAAGCACGCGGCCACCACCAAATTCGCCAGTCACCATGTGAGGAATCGTATTCTCCTGAACGGCGATCTTAACCATCCGCTTCTTGGAAGCGTCTGTTGCCTTGCGGATTGCTTCGCTCACTTCATTGGCCTTACCGAAGCCGACGCCGACTTTACCTTTTTGGTCGCCACAAACGATGAGGGCGCTGAAGCTGAAACGACGACCA
>CAYRLT010000468.1:0-2843 GCA_964425095.1 uncultured Luteolibacter sp. | reverse complement strand
GTGCCGATGATGTCGTCCGCTTCGAAGCCGTCGATTTCAAGGACTGGGATGTGGAAGGCGCGGCAGAGTGCTTTGACGTGCGGGATGGCGGCGGCGAGCTCCTCCGGCATTTCGTCCCGCTGCGCCTTGTAGGCTGGGTATTTGATGTGGCGTGGAGTGGGTGCGGAGGTATCGAAGGCGACGCCGATATGGGAGGGGTTTTCCTTTTCGAGGATGGCGAGCAACGTGTTGATGAAGCCGTATAGCGCGGAGGTGTTGACGCCTTTCGAGTTGCGAATGGGCGACTGGATCAGCGCGAAATGGGCGCGATAGACGAGGGCCATGCCATCGAGCAAGAAAAGGCGGTTCATGCCGCGAGGTTGCGCGGCGGGAGGACGGGAGTCCAGCGAATGTCGGGTGGGCGGATGCCTAATACCTTTAAGCCCTAAAACCCACGTTGTGCCGGGTGCAGAAAACGGAGTAACTTGGTTCTAGGAAGCACAGAAGGCTAAATCTTCCAGCCCGCTGCGACGGATTATTCGTGCGGCCGCACGAATAATCCGTCAATCACGGACATAAAAACAACTGCTTGGAAGCGCACCCAAGCAAGAATATCGCCTCCACCCCCGTAGCGGCACCCATGATACGCGCGGCATTCATTTCACTTATGGTTTCCGCTCTGGCTATTGCCGGGGAGCCCGCAATTTCGCTTTTCGATGGGAAGTCGCTCGCGGGTTGGGACGGGGATCCGGTTTATTGGCGGGTGGAGAACGGCTGCATCGTTGGCGAAGTCACACCGAAGACTTTGCTCGAGAGAAATTCGTTTTTGATTTGGCGCGGTGGCGTGGTGGACGATTTCGAACTCGTCGTTGAATACCGGGTTTCGGCACAGGGGAATTCTGGCATCAACTACCGCAGCATCGAAACCCAGGATCTCAAGTGGTCGCTCACTGGCTATCAAGCGGACATCGAGGGTGGCCCGCGATGGACGGGACAGAATTACGAGGAACGCGGGCGGAAGTTCCTGGCGCTGAGGGGGCAATCCGTTGTCATGCGGCCCGAAGCGAAACCGGAGGCAGCCACCTCACTGGGCACGCCGGAAGAACTTCAGAAGAAAGTCCGGAGTGAAGATTGGAATACTTATAAGATCATCGCGAAGGGCAACAAAGTGAGGCATTTCGTTAACGGCGTGTTGATGAGCGAAATCGAGGATCTCGATCCCGCACATCGACGCCTCTCTGGTCTGCTGGGTGTGCAGGTGCATGTCGGCCCGCCGATGAAGATCGAATACCGGAAAATCGAATTGCGGAAGCTGAGGGGTGAAGGTGAAGGCAAGGATAGGTAGGGCGTTGCCTTGTCCGCATGCATAAATCGGTGGTAGATGGTTCAAGGAGGGGCGAAACGTGTTCGCCCATGCCCATGAAGTGACAATGAGACGAGCGGATGCGCTTCGCATCGGCTTTCCATGGACACGGCGGACACTTTCCGCCGCTCCATTGGGATCGGGTGCGTCTTACTCACGAGCGTCGATAATCTATCGATAACGTTTAGAATGAGCGCGCTTTTTAAACTCAGTAGGCTTTCTCGATTTTTACTCCTTTGTTAGGAGCTTGGCGACGTTGTTGATTCCATTTATCGTTGTTGAATTGCTGGATGGCGTCGTTTTGTTGATAGAGGTTGTCTTGGTATCCCACTTTGCCTTTGCCTTGTGGCACGGGTGCTTGCGGTGGTGGGGTGGGCGCGTTTTCGGCGGCGCCGAGCCAGTCGGTGCCGCGGAAGAAGGCATATTTGGAGTTTCCTTCGCGGGCGATTACGGTGGCTTTACCGCGCAAGTTGTCAGCGATGTAGATGCCGCGCAGGTCGGTCTCGCCGGAGCGGAACTCGCTGTCGGCGCTGCCGATGGCTTTCACGTGGACTTCCGGGCGGTATCCGCCTTTGGCGGTGTCGAGCACGTTGGCGCGGATGCGGCCGCTGGCTTTGTCTTCCTGGACCTCGATTTTGAGCGGTGTGATGAGCACCATGGCACTGGTGAAAAGATCGTCGCCCCGGCAGATGACGAGGTATGCGGCTTCATCCTTGAGGGCGAGTGGGATGGCGCGTTCTTTTTCGACGTAGTCCTTGCCGTCGCCAAGGGTGACAGTTTGCTCGGACTCGGGTTTGATGCCGGCGAGTTGGACGCTGGTGATGGCGCTGAGGTTTTTCTGTTGGAGATAGAGCTTCATCAGATCGACTCGATAGATCTGTACGAACGCTTCCTTGATGTTACGGTATTTCAGGGTGAGCGAAACTTTTTCGCCGGGTTTGAACACGGTGAATTCTTCCATGCCGATGCTCTTTTTCTCGAAGTATTGGATCGCTTCTTGTGCATCGGGGTAGTGGGTTTTCACGGTGTCATACCATGTGATGGCGTCCTTCGGTTTGCTTTGGGCGTGGTAGATTTGGCCGAGGATGTAGCGGGCGAAGTTCTTATCCTTGCTTTCGCCATCCGCGACCACGCGAGCGGCGGCGAGCGCCTCGCCGTATTGGTTCTGCCAGAACAGGCCGAGCGCGGTCATGTATTGGAATGAGGGCACCAGTTCACTTTTTGCGTGCGTTTTGGCGAACTCGTTGCTGAGTCGAACGACCAAGGGGTAGTTCTTTAGGTCGAGCATGGCATTGCAGAGGCTGAACCCGGCGTCGTCGGCGAGCGGATCGGTGGGATAAAGCGCGAGGAATGAGCCGAGCATGTCCGCGGTGCGCTTGAGCATGGCGATTTTCTCCGGCTGGACATTGTCTTCCTTCGGCAGTTGATGGGCGTTTGGTGCTTTCTGATAGATTAATTGAGATATCACGAAATACGCGGAAGTCACTTCGGCGGTGTCTGG